>JAUNUR010000123.1 GCA_030538085.1 Pseudomonadota bacterium
GGACATGATCTTGATGCCCTGGGCGCCCAGGCGCATGGCGTTCTGCATGGCGCGCTTCATGGCGCGGCGGAACATGATGCGTTTTTCGAGCTGCTGCGTGATGCTGTCGGCGATCAGCTGGGCATCGACTTCGGGCTTGCGCACTTCCTCGATGTTGACCGCGACGGGCACGCCCAGCTTTTCGGCCAGTTCTTTCTTGAGCCTCTCGATGTCCTCGCCCTTCTTGCCGATCACCACGCCCGGACGGGCCGAGTAGATGGTGATGCGCGCGTTCTTGGCGGGGCGCTCAATCAGCACGCGCGAGACGGCGGCGTTCTTGAGCTTGGCTTTCAGGTACTCGCGCACCTTGATGTCTTCGGCCAGCATGCCCGCGAAGTCGCGGTTGCTGGCGTACCAGCGGCTGGCCCAGTTGCGGCTGACCGAAAGACGGAAGCCGGTCGGATGGATTTTCTGTCCCATGTTTCTCCTGGCCTTCCCTTCAGTTGCCCACGGTCACGTACACATGGCACGTGGGTTTAGACAGGCGGGCGCCACGGCCCTTGGCGCGGGCGGCCGAGCGCTTGAGCGTGGTGCCCTGCTCGACGTAGATGGTCTTGACGCGCAGCTCGTCGATGTCGGCACCGTCGTTGTGCTCGGCATTGGCGATAGCGGATTCCAGCACCTTCTTGATGATGCCGGCGGCCTTCTTGCGCGTGAAGGTGAGCGTGTTCAGCGCCTGATCCACTTTCTTGCCGCGGATCAGGTCGGCCACCAGACGGCCCTTGTCGACCGACAGGCGCACGCCACGCAGGACAGCTTTGGTTTCTGTTGCCATGGTGCTTCCTTACCTCTTGGCTTTCTTGTCCGCCGCGTGACCCTTGAAGGTGCGCGTCAGGGCAAATTCGCCAAGCTTGTGGCCGACCATCTGGTCGGTAACATAGACCGGCACGTGCTGCTTGCCGTTGTGCACGGCGATGGTCAGGCCGATGAACTCGGGCAGAACCATGGAGCGGCGCGACCAGGTCTTGATGGGCTTCTTGTCCTTGCTTTCCACGGCCTTGTCGACCTTAGCGAGCAGGTGGTGGTCCACGAACGGACCCTTTTTCAGAGAACGAGTCATGTGTTGTGGTCCTTATTTCTTGCGACGCGAAACGATCATGTTCTGCGTGCGCTTGTTGGCGCGGGTGCGGTAGCCCTTGCTCAGGTTGCCCCACGGATCGACCGGCTGGCGGCCCGACTTGGAACGGCCCTCGCCACCACCCATCGGGTGATCGACCGGGTTCATCACGACGCCGCGCACCGTCGGGCGAATGCCCATCCAGCGCTTGACACCGGCCTTGCCCAACTGGCGCAGGCTGTGCTCCTCGTTGGCCACTTCACCGATGGTGGCGCGGCACTCGATGTGCACGCGGCGCACCTCGCCCGAGCGCATGCGCAGCTGGGCATAGGTGCCTTCGCGCGCCAGCAGCGTGGCGGAGGTGCCGGCCGAGCGGGCCATCTGCGCACCGGCACCGGGCTTGAGCTCGATGCAGTGGATGGTAGAGCCCACCGGGATGTTGCGGATGGGCAGCGTGTTGCCGGCGCGGATGGGCGCCTCGGCGCCACTCATCAGCTGACTGCCGACTTCCACGCCACGCGGGGCGATGATGTAGCGGCGCTCGCCGTCGGCGTAGCACACCAGGGCGATGTGGGCCGAACGGTTGGGGTCGTACTCGATGCGCTCGACTTTGGCTGCGATGCCATCCTTGTTACGACGGAAGTCGATCACGCGGTAGTGGTGGCGATGACCGCCGCCACGGTGGCGCGTGGTGATGCGACCGTTGTTATTGCGGCCGGCCTTCTGGAACTGCGGCTCCAGCAGGGGCGCGAAACCCTCGCCCTTGTGCAGGTGGTTGCGCGACACCTTCACCATGCCGCGACGGGCTGGAGAGGTTGGTTTGATCTTGATGACAGCCATGGTTTACGCAGCCTCCCCGGACAGGTTCAGCTCTTGACCTTCCTTGAGCAGGACGTAGGCCTTGCGCACGTGGTCACGGCGACCGACGGTGCGACCAAAGCGCTTGGTCTTGCCCTTGATGTTGGCGACCGACACGCCCTTGACCTGCACATTGAACAGCAGTTCGACGGCGGCCTTGATCTCGGGCTTGGTGGCGTCGCGCAGCACCTTGAAGGTGACGGCGTTGGACTTCTCGGCCACCATGGTGGCCTTCTCGGAAATCACCGGAGCGACGAGCACCTGCATCAGGCGGCCCTCGTCGAACTGGCGCTCTTTGGGCGACGGATTGATGCGGCTCATGCGAACATCTCCTTGAGCTGGTCGATGGCACCCTTGGTGACCAACACCTTCTTGTAGTGCACCAGCGACACCGGGTCGGCGTAGCGCGGCTCGACGACCAGCACCTTGCCGAGGTTGCGCGAAGCCAGGTACAGGTTCTCGTCGACCTCGTCGGCGATCACCAGCACGGAGTCGAGTTTCATGTCCTTGAGCTTCTGGGCCAGCTGCTTGGTCTTGGGCGAATCGACCTTGATCGACTCGATCACGGCCAGGCGGCCTTCACGCGCCAGTTGAGAGAAGATGGACGCCATGCCGGCGCGGTACATCTTCTTGTTGATCTTCTGGCTGAAGTTCTCGTCGGGCGTGCTGGGAAAAATCTGACCGCCGCCACGCCACAGCGGCGACGAGGTCATGCCCGCGCGGGCGTTGCCCGTGCCCTTTTGGCGGAACGGCTTGCGGGTCGAGTGCTTGACCTGCGCGCGGTCCTTCTGGGCGCGGGTGCCCTGGCGGCCGTTGGCCCGGTAGGCCACCACCAGCTGGTGCACCAGCGCCTCGTTGTAGTCTCGGCCGAACAGCGTCTCGGGCGCATCCACCTTGGACGCGGCCTGACCCTGCTCGTTCAGGAGTTCGAGCTGCATTACTTGGCCTCCTCTTTGGCGGCCTTGGCCTTGACGGCCGGGCGCACGGTGACGAAGCCGCCACGCGAGCCGGGCACGGCGCCCTTGATCAGCAGCAGCTGACGGGCCTCGTCGATGCGGATGACATCCAGGTTCTGGGTGGTGACGGTTTCGTCGCCCATGTGGCCGCTCATCTTCTTGCCCGGGAACACGCGCCCCGGGTCTTGCGCCATCGAGATCGAGCCCGGCACGCGATGCGACAGACTGTTGCCGTGCGAGTTGCGCTGACCGGCGAAGTTGTGACGCTTGATGGTGCCGGCAAAGCCCTTGCCGATGGAAGTGCCCTGCACGTCCACCTTCTGGCCGACGGCGAACACCTCGGTCACCGGCACGGCGGCGCCCGCGGCGTACTTGCCCGCCACGTCGTCGTCGACACGGAATTCCTGGGTGATTTCACCGGCTTCGACACCCGCCTTGGCAAGGTGGCCGGCTTGCGGCTTGGTCACGCGCGAAGCCCTGCGCGAACCAAACGTGACCTGCAGGGCCACGTAGCCATCGTTATCCTGGGTCTTGACCTGGGTGACGCGGTTGTTCGACACATCGACCACCGTGACGGGCACTGCCGCGCCGTCATCGGTGAACAGACGCATCATGCCCACCTTGCGCCCCAGCAATCCCAATCGATTGCTTTGACTCATTTATTGCTCCTGAACTCTCGCCGCGCCCGCTGCAATTGGCCTGCGCGTTTGGTGTACGAAAGAGGGTTGAAAAGTCTCGGCCCACAAAAGGCCAAGCCCTAAATTATAACGCGGGCTTGCCAGGTCGGCAAGCCCGCGTTGCGCACGGCGTGGGTGGTGACGTATCGTCACCACCCGCCCGGAACATTACTGCAGCTTGATTTCCACGTCCACGCCGGCCGGCAGGTCGAGCTTCATCAGCGCGTCCACGGTCTTGTCGGTCGGGTCGACGATGTCCATCAGGCGCTGGTGCGTGCGGATTTCGAGCTGGTCGCGGCTGGCCTTGTTGACGTGCGGCGAACGCAGAATGTCGAAGCGCTTCATGCGTGTGGGCAGGGGCACGGGACCCTTGACCACGGCGCCAGTACGCTTGGCGGTGTCGACGATCTCGGCGGCCGACTGGTCGATCAGCTTGTAATCGAACGCCTTCAGGCGGATGCGGATTTTTTGCTTGGTTGCCATGGTCACCGGCTCCTTACTCGATGATCTTGGCCACCACGCCAGCGCCGACGGTGCGGCCGCCTTCGCGG
>JAUNUR010000030.1 GCA_030538085.1 Pseudomonadota bacterium
GATCGGATATCAGGTCACCGCTACGCCGGCTTGACGAGCTGTTGTTTCACTTCAGTCCACGTCCGCCGTGCTGGGCGACACCTTGAACCAGCGCACCGCGCCGCCCTTGGTGTGCAGCACGCGAAAGTCCAGTCCGCCCATACTGTGGCGCTCGCCCCGCTTGGGCACGTGGCCCATTTCGTGGGCGATCAGGCCGCCGATGGTGTCGAAGTCCACCTCCAGATCGCCATCGGGGTCGGCGCCCAGGTGCACGCCGAACGATTCATTGACGCGCTCCAGCGGCGTGTCGCCGGCCACGCGCCAGGTGTTGTCGGCCAGGGCGAAAATGTCGCCCTCGTCGCCGTCGATGTCGAACTCGTCCTCGATCTC
Source organism: Pseudomonadota bacterium (assembly GCA_030538085.1). GTDB lineage: Bacteria > Pseudomonadota > Gammaproteobacteria > Burkholderiales > Burkholderiaceae_C > Ottowia. Next base: position 370 of record JAUNUR010000030.1, read on the forward strand.
GCCGACGATCTGCTCCAGCACGTCCTCGATGGTGATCAGCCCCGCGGTGCGGCCGAATTCGTCCACCACGATGGCCAGGTGGTTGCGGTTGACGCGGAAGGCCCGCAGCAACTCGTTCAGGCCCTTGCTCTCGGGCACGAACACCGCCGGGCGCAGCAGCGTGCGCACGTTCAGCTCGGGCGCGCGCTGCAGCTTGAGCAGGTCCTTGCTCATCAGGATGCCGATGATGTTCTCGCGCTCGCCCTGGTACACCGGAAAGCGCGAGTGCGCGGTGCGGATGACCTCCAGCAGCAGGTCCTCGTAAGGCGCGTCGATGTCCAGCAAGTCCATGCGCGGGGCGGCCACCATGGCATCGCCCGCCGTCATGTCGGCCATGCGCAGCACGCCTTCCAGCATCACCCGGCTTTCGGCGTCGATGACTTCCTTGTCCTCGGCCTCGGCCAGCGTGCCGATCAGCTCGTCCGTGGAATCGGGGCCGGGGCGAATGAACTCAACCAGTTTCTGGAACAGGCTGCGCTTGTCTTCGCGCTCGCCGGAGCGAGCAGGGTGGGGGTCAGCCACGGTGAGGAATGCAGGACATGCGGTGGTTGCGAGGAGAGCAAGGATAGCCCAACCACGTCCCCAACCCGCGCCCGGATCGTGAACCACCCCTCAATTCCACGCCGCGCGAATCAACTGCCGGACTTGTGGCGGCCTTCGCGCACCGCGCCGCGCACTTCCTGCACGGTGGCCAGCATGCCACGGGCGCGCGAGACCTCCGCCTTCAACCAGTAGTCAACCTGGCCCACCTGGTCGGCGAACAACTCGCCCAAGCGGCTGGAGAAGCTGGCCTCGGGCAGCGTCAGGTGCGCTTCGCTTTCACTGCCATGGCGCTCGACCTCGGCGCCAGCGTTGCGGGCAATGCGGAGCATGGCGGTGTTTTCGCTCAGCGCGTGGATGTAGAGCGTCTTCACGCCATCGTTGACGGCATGGATGGCGGCCCGCTCGAACAGGCGCGAGCCATAGCCGCGACCGCGCGCATGGGCGGCCACCGACACGCCGAATTCGGCGAAACCGGCCTCGGTCATTTCCACCGGGTAGGCGAGGTGCGCCATGGCGATCAGTTCCAGCTTGCGGTTGAAGATGCCGAACAGCTGGTCGCGGCTGAAGTCCAGCTTGTCCACGTATTGCTGGATTTGCTGGTCGTTCGCGGCGTAGCCGAAGCGCAGGTAGCGGTCCTGGGGCGGCAGCGCCAACAGGTGCCGCGCTACCTGCTCGCGGTAGCGCGCGCCGATTTCACGAATCGGCACGATGGCCGAATGGGGTCTGGCCGGAGCGGGGCGGCTTGTGGCCGGCGTGCCGCTCTCGGGGCGGGGGGGCTTGGTGGTGTCCATGTCCGCCATATTAGGGTTATCCCGTAGAGTCTTCACTCCAATCTGCACGAATGCGCTCTCGTCCTACAAAACTGTGAACTTTTTGCCACGACTTGTGGTTCAGCCGCCATATCGGGGCAGGGATCAAGCCGTCACCCTAGAAACGGCAGTTGGATGCGCCCGAGCGTGCCGTGATGGGCGTGCCAGGCAAGGGCAAGTGCCGCGGCTCCAAAGCTGCCTGCGCAGCTTTGGACGGCACGAGCGGCATCGGGCTCTGACCGATGCGCGCCCTGCAAGGGAGAGGACGCGGCAGGCTCGTGCCTGCAAGGACGAGCAACGCGGCATGGCGCGGCCAGCGCGGTGCGATCGGGTGCATAGCGCGCTCACCCAGCAGGTGAATGTGATCGAAGCCATGAAAGTCAGCGTTCATGCGGGTTACCCAAGGATGGTGAGCGATCAACTGCCGTTTCTAGGGTCACTCCTCGCGCGGGTCGGACCCGAGAAGTCGGCGCCGTCTGCGTCATGCGGCGATGGGCAAGGCGGTGGTGGTCTTGACCCGGTCCATCACGAAGCTGGTCTTGCAGTCTTGCACCGAGGGATGGCGCAGCAGCGTGTCCATCATGAAGCGTGAGTACGCACTCATGTCCTGCACCACCAGGCGCAGCAAATAGTCCATCTCGCCCGTCAGGGCCACGCATTCCACCACCTCGGGCCAGGCTTGCACGCTGGCGCGAAACTCCTCCATGGGGTTGCGCTTGGCGTGTTCGGCGCGCTTTTCCAGCCGCACGTTGACATAAGCCGAAAGACCCAGCCCCAACGAATCGGCATTGACCAGCGCCACGTAGCCCGCGATGACGCCCGCCTCCTCCAGCTTGCGGATGCGCCGCAGCACGGCGCTGGCCGACAGGCCGATCTCGGCGCCGATGGCGTCGTGCGGCGCACGGCCGTCGGCTTGCAGGTGGGCAAGGATGGCGCGATCAAGGCGGTCAAGCAAGGGAGGGGACATGGCGGCACGCGGCTGAAGAAGCCCTGGATGGGATTGATTCGCATTATTTCAGCGCAAACCGGCGAACCAGCGCAAACATCTGGCGTTATTGGGTCGATTGCGCCCCGTGAAGGCCGAAAAACTCGAACCGTGCCAACCTACAGTGCTGGTACGCCGCCACACAATGCAACAAGGAGACAGACATGACCGCATCCACCACCGCCCGCCCCGGCACCACCTGGGACAACCCGATGGGCACCGACGGCTTCGAGTTCATCGAATACGCCGCGCCCGACCCGCAGGCCATGGGCGCGCTGTTCGAGCGCATGGGCTTCACGGCCGTGGCCAAACACCGCCGAAAGAACGTGACGCTGTACCGCCAGGGCGAGATCAACTTCATCATCAACGCTGAAGCAGACAGCTTTGCCCAGCGCTTTGCCAAGCTGCACGGGCCCAGCATCTGCGCTATCGCCTTCCGCGTGCAGGACGCCAAGGCGGCCTACGAGCGCGCCCTGTCGCTCGGCGCGTGGGCCTATGCGGGCCAGGCCGGCGCGGGCGAACTGAACATTCCGGCCATCAAAGGCATTGGCGACTCGATCATCTACCTGATCGACCGTTGGCGCGGCAAGGACGGCGCTAAAGCCGGCGATATCGGCAACATCGGCTTCTACGACGTCGATTTCGAGCCGCTGCCGGGCGTGAAAGGCGCCGCCATCAGCCCCACCGGCTACGGCATGACGGTGATCGACCACCTGACGCACAACGTGCACAAGGGCCGCATGGCCGAATGGTCGGGCTTCTACGAGCGGCTGTTCAACTTCCGCGAGGTGCGCTATTTCGACATCGAGGGGCAGGCGACGGGTGTGAAGAGCAAAGCGATGACCAGCCCGTGCGGGAAGATCCGCATCCCGATCAATGAAGAGGGCAACGAGAACAAGGGGCAGATTCAGGAATATCTGGACAGCTACGCGGGCGAGGGCGTGCAGCACATTGCGCTGGCGACCACCAACATCTACGAGACGGTGGATGCGCTGCAGATGGCGGGGGTGAAGCTGCTGAACACCAGCGAGACGTATTACGAGTTGCTGCCCAAGCGCATTCCGGGTTTGCAGGAGCCCATTGGCGAACTGCAGTCGCGCAACATCCTCGTTGACGGGCAGCCGGGCGAGCTGCTGCTGCAGATCTTCAGCGAGAACCAGCTGGGGCCGATCTTCTTCGAGTTCATTCAGCGCAAGGGCAATGAGGGATTTGGCGAAGGCAACTTCAAGGCGCTGTTCGAGACGATGGAGCTGGATCAGATGCGGCGGGGGGTGTTGAAGGCGACGTGAGTCGGCTTTGGTGGGGTTGGGAGCGCTGCTGGCCGGGAGTTCGCCCCGGCGGGCGACCTACTTTCTTTTGCTCCGCCAAAAGAAAGTAGGCAAAGAAAAGGCGGCCCCACTGGCCGTGTCCCTCCGCTTCGCTGCGGGCAGCCTGCGATGCTCGGGCATGGGGCGGCGCTGCGGAACTCGCTTCGCGCTTGCAGCGCTGCGCTCAAACAACCGCAGCGAGTCAGAGCACGAAGCATGGGCTTGCTGCGCAGCCCATGCCCGCCCCACGCCCTGCGCTTCTCGGCACGGCCAGAGGGGAGTTGATGAACTCCACACGGGCCATCGCTGCGCTCGGCCTTGGTTGGGTCAGCGCCGCTGCTTCGCGCGGCGTGCCTCTTGCTCCCTCTCCCTCTGGGAGAGGGTTGGGGTGAGGGCAGCTCAAGTTCAATATTCATAGCTGCTCGCGCTCGTCATACGGCGACTTCAGGCCAGTTTCTTTTGAAATCAAGCACAGACAAGCACAAACCACTATTTATTTTGTAGTGTCCGCCTTCTCACTTGACGCTGGCAACCCAAACGCCAGCGCGCCCATCGCCCCCTGCGCCAGTTGGTACAGCCCATAGATCACCCCAACGCCCACCGCCGCCGGCGCGGCCACGCCGAAGGGCGCGAGCGATGCCACGGCCGCCGCCTCGCGCGTGCCCCAGCCACCAACGCTGACGGGCAGCGCCGCCATCAAGAACACCGGCGCGATGGCAAAGGCCCAAGCCCACGGCGACAGCTGCACACCCAGCGCCAGCCCGCCGCCAGCCAATGCAGCGGCCGACAGCACCTGCACCGCCGCCGAGGCGATGACCTGCCAGCCCAGTTGCAAATGGAAGTCGGGCCGGTCGACCGCTGCACGCAGGGGCGCCAGCCAGCCGGGGCGCCAGCGGCGCAGCAGCCAGGGCATGGCCCAGGGCAACGCCAGCCACAGCGCGGTGCCGGCCAGCATCAGGGCGATGAATACACCGGAGGGCAAGCGCAACCACGGCGCCAGCACGTCGGCGCACACGGCGGCGCCCAGGCCGCCGATGGCGCACAGCATCCACAGGCCGCTCACGCGGTCGAGCACCACCGACCAGCTCGATGCCAGCGTGGGCTGGCCGGCGCGGCGCAGCACCACGGCGCGGTACACGTCGCCGCCCACCACGGCACCGGGCAGCAGTGCGTTCAGGCCGATGGCCTGGAAGTACCAGCGCGTGGCGTCGCGCACGCTCACATCAGCGCCCAGCCAGCGCGCCAGCGCACGCCAACGCAGGGCCGAGACGATGTTGGACGCGATGGCCGCCACCAGCCCCGCCAGCAGCCAGCCAGGCTGTGCCTGCCGCAGTTGCGCCGCCACGCGCGCCGGATCGGCCAGCGCCACCACGGCGGCCAGCAGCGCCAGGCCCAGCAGGCCGCGCAGCAGGGCCTTGTGCGCACGCTTCACGCTATCGTTTGATGAGCTACCGACGCTGACGGCGTATCCGCCAAAGGCTGATTCGGCTCTGAATCAGGCACGTATTCCTCTGCATGGAACTGCGGCGCGCCGCCCGCCTCGTGGTAGATGCGTGTCAGCAACTCGCCGATCAGGCCGGCGCCGATCAGTTGCACGCCCATCAGCAGCAGCATCACGCCACCCAGCAGCAATGGCCGGTTGCCGATGTTGTGGCCGAACAGCTTCAGGATGAACAGCCAGCCCAGGATCAGCAAGCCCGGCGTGGCCAGCCACAGCCCCAGCCCGCCAAAGGCATGCAGCGGGCGCTGACGGTAGCGCATGAAGAAGACGATCAGGATCAGGTCGAGGATGACGCGGAAGGTGCGGTCGATGCCGTACTTGCTGACGCCGCGCGTGCGCGCGTGGTGGCGCACCGGCACCTCGGCGATGCGCGCGCCCGCCTCCTTGGCCAGCGAGGGGATGAAGCGGTGCAACTCGCCGTACAGGCGGATGCGGTCGATGATGGGGCGGCGGTACGCCTTCAGCGCACAGCCGTAGTCGTGCAGGTGCACGCCGGTGGCGCGCGAGGGCAGCTTGCGCGAGAGCTCGGCGTCCTGCCGATCCTTGCGCCAGCCGCTCACCATGTCGATGTCGGGGTCGGTCTCCAGCCGGTTGAGCAGCAGGGGAATGTCGTCCGGCTCGTTCTGCAGATCGGCATCCAGCGTGACCACGTAGCGGCCGCGCACGCGGTCGAAGCCGGCCTGCAGCGCGCTCGACTGGCCGTAATTGCGCGCCAGCAGCACCGGGCGCAGCCAGGGCGTGGTGGCGGCCAGCTCACGCAGCCTGGCGCGGCTGCCGTCGGTGGAGCCATCGTCCACCGCCAGCAGTTCCCAGGTCAGCGACTGCCCCGCCATGGCCTGGCCGATGCGCGCCACCAGATCGGGCAGGTTCTCGACCTCGTTGTAGATCGGCACCACGATGGAGACATCGGGCGCCGGGGTGCGGTGCTGGGTCATGGAACGTCTAATTTGAGGCGGGATAATGGCCGTCGATTGTGCCTTGCGCCACGCTCCCCGCCTGCCGACAACGCGCGCGAGGTGCGGCCTTTTTCCGCTCCCTATGAACGCTTTCGCGGCGCCCGGCGCCTCTTCACCAGTCTCGCCCCGCTCGCCCATCGCCCACCCGCTGGCGTGGCTGCTGGTCATCGCGCTGGCCCATGTGGCGGTGCGCGTGGCGATTTCACCGGCGCTGAAGTGGGACGAGGCCGAGCAAATGCTGTGGTCGCAGCAGCTGGCACTGGGCTACGGCGCGCAGCCACCGCTCTACACCTGGCTGCAATGGGGCGTGAACCAGGTGTTCGGCCCCAGCGTGCTGGCGCTGTCCGTTCTGAAGCACGCGCTGCTGGCGCTGACCTACGTGTTGATGTACCTGGCCGGGCGTGAACTGCTGGGGCCGCGGGGTGCCTGGTGGGCATCGGCCGGCATGCTGCTGCTGCCGCCGCTGGGCTGGGATTCGGTGCGCGACCAGACCCACACCATTTTGGTGACGGCCATGACCTGTGCCGCCTGGTGGCTGTTGCTGCGCCTGGTCAAACGGCCTCGGCCAGCGGACTTCGCCTGGCTGGGGCTGGTGTGCGGTGCCGGCATGCTGGCCAAATACAGCTTCGCGCTGGTGATCGGGGCCATGCTGCTGGCCGCGCTGTCGGTGCCGCACGCGCGGCGGGCCTTGCTGTCGCGCGGCTGGTGGCTGGCGCCGCTGGTGGGCACGGTAATGGTGGCGCCACATGCCGGCTGGCTGCTGTCGCACCTGCACGAAGCCACCGCCGAGACGCTGGACAAGATGCAGATCAGCGCGAATCTGTCATGGCACCAGGGGCTGGCCGGCCTGTTCAAGCACCTGATGGGCACCGTGCTGCTCTGGACACTGGTGGCGTTGTGGGCGTTTCGGGGTGCGTGGTGGCGCCGCCCGGTGGCGCCAGCGGCGCCATGGGCGCACCGGGTCTTCATGCGCTATCTGGCCGTGGTGCTGCTGGTGCTGTTGGGAATGGTGCTGGTGGGTGGCGTCACCAATTTCAGGGGTCGCTGGCTGCTGCCGCTGCTGTGCGTGGTGCCGCTGGCGGCCTTCGTTGCGCGGCCCGAGTTGCAATCGCATCCGCGCGGTGGCCGCTACACGGGGGCCGTGGTGGTATTCGCCATCCTTATTCTGGTGGCGGCGGGTGGGCGCCCATGGTTCAGCGGTTGGCGAGGCCAGGTGGACGAATTGAACCACCCCGCCGATAAGCTGGGCCTGGCGCTGCGGCAGGCGGGCTACGACGGGCGCGGCACCATCGTGGCGGCCGATCACATGATGGCGGGCATGTTGCGCACGCGGTTTCCGGGCGCCCCGGTCGATGCCTGCATGTCCAGTCAGGGCGAAGTGCCGGCGTGCGTGGCCGCCGCGGCCGAGCGCGCTCGGGCGGCGGGTCAGGGCTGGCTGCTGGTGTCGCGCGCCGACAGGCTGGAGCCAGACTGGTGGGCGCGGGCGCGCGGTGGCGCCCCGGCCATTCAGGAGCAATCCATCGAGCTGCCATTCCGCATGGCGCGCGAGGGCATGGCCCCCGCGCGCTACCAGTTCAGTTGGCAACCCGCTCAGGCGGCCATGCAATGAGCACGACCCTGCTCACCGGCTGCGCCGGCTTCATCGGCATGCACTGCGCCCTGGCCCTGCTGGCGCGCGGCGAGCAGGTGGTGGGCATCGACAACCTGAACGCCTATTACGACCCGGCGTTGAAAGAGGCGCGGCTGTCGTGCCTGACCAGCCACCCCAACTTCCGCTTCGAGCGCATCGACATCGCCGACCGCGCGGCCATGGCCGATTTGTTCGCCCGCGTGCAACCCGCGCGCGTGCTGCATTTGGCGGCCCAGGCGGGCGTGCGCTACTCCATCGACCAGCCGGGCGACTACACCGACAGCAACCTGCTCGGCTTCGCCCACATGCTCGAAGGCTGCCGCGCGGCGAAGGTGGCGCACCTGGTGTTCGCCAGCAGCTCCAGCGTGTACGGCGGCAACGCCAAGCTGCCTTACAGCGAGCGCGACGCGGTCGACCACCCCATCAGCTACTACGCCGCCACCAAGAAAGCCAATGAGGTGATGGCGCACACTTACGCGCATCTGTACCGCATCCCGGTCACCGGCCTGCGCTTCTTCACCGTCTACGGCCCCTGGGGCAGGCCCGACATGGCGCTGTTCAAGTTCACCCGCGCCATGCTGGCGGGCGAGCCGATCGATGTGTACGGCGAAGGCCAACTGGTACGCGACTTCACCTACATCGACGACATCGTGGAAGGCGTGCTGCGCGTGCTGGACAAACCCGCCATGCCAGACCCGGCCTACGACCCCGCCGCACCCAACCCCGGCACCAGCAACGCGCCCTACCGCATCTTCAACATCGGCAACAGCGCGCCCACGGTGCTGATGGACTACATCACCGCGCTCGAATCGGCGCTGGGCATCACCGCGCGCAAGCACATGCTGCCCATCCAGCCCGGCGACATGCACAGCACGGCGGCCGACACCTCGGCGCTGGCGGCGTGGGTGGGCTTTGCACCGTCAACACCGGTTCAAACGGGTGTGGCACGCTTCGTGGATTGGTACAGGAAGTTTTATGAAACACACCCTTGAGTCGCCCGCGGCACCTTCCCCCCTCTCCTGCGGGAGGGGGGACGCAGCCAGTGCCCGGCGCAGGTCCGGGCACGGCTACCGCGCGCATGACCTGCTCCGCGGCCGCTTGAGCTTGAATTTCTTGGAAACGCTTCAGGTCGGTCTGTGACCGGCTACAGGAAACCGCTGAAATGAAAGTCACCGTTTTTGGCACCGGCTACGTCGGTCTGGTTCAGGGGGCCGTGCTGGCCGATGTGGGGCACGACGTGGTTTGCGTCGATGTCGACGAGACCAAGGTGGCCGCGCTCAAGGCCGGCCGCATCCCCATCCACGAGCCGGGGCTGGAGCCCATCGTGCAGGCCAACCACGCGGCGGGCCGGCTGCACTTCACCACCGACGCGGCCGAGGGCGTGGCGCACGGCGATTTGATCTTTCTGGCCGTGGGTACGCCCCCCGACGAGGACGGCAGTGCCGACCTGCAGCACGTGCTGACGGTGGCACGCACCATCGCCGCGCACATGACAGCGCCCAAGACCATCGTCAACAAATCCACCGTGCCCGTGGGCACCGCCGACAAGGTGGCCGAGGCCGTGCGCGCGGGCCTGCAAGCGCGCGGCGCCGACATCGCGTTCGAGGTCGTCAGCAACCCCGAATTCCTGAAGGAAGGCAACGCCGTGGCCGACTGCCAGCGGCCCGACCGCATCATCATCGGCACCGGCAGCGCGGCAGTCGAGGCCCAGTTGCGCGAGCTGTACGCCCCCTTCAACCGCAACCACGACCGCATGGTGGTGATGGACGTGCGCAGCGCCGAGCTGACCAAGTACGCCGCCAACGCCATGCTGGCCACCAAGATCAGCTTCATCAACGAGATCGCCAACCTGGCCGAGCGCCTGGGCGCAGACATCGAGGCCGTGCGCCGCGGCATCGGCAGCGATCCGCGCATTGGCTACCACTTCATCTACCCCGGCGTGGGCTACGGCGGCAGTTGCTTTCCCAAGGACGTGAAGGCGCTGATCCACACCGCGCAGTCCATCGGCTTCACGCCCGAAGTGCTGCTGGCCGTGGAGCGCCGCAACGAGTCACAGCGCCGCGTGCTGCCCGAGCGCATCGTGGCGCACTACGGTGGCAGCCTGAAAGGCAAGACCATCGCCGTCTGGGGCCTGGCCTTCAAGCCCGAGACCGACGACATGCGCGAGGCGCCCAGCCGCAACCTGCTGCAAGGCTTGTGGGCCGCCGGAGCCACGGTGCGCGCGCACGACCCGGTGGCCATGGACGAGGCGCGCCGCATCTTCGGCGAGCGCGATGATCTGCTGCTGTGCGACACGCCCACCCAGGCGCTCGAAGGCGCCGACGCGCTGGCCATCGTCACCGAATGGAAGGCCTTCCGCGTGCCCGACTTCGCGCAGATGGCGCGCCTGCTGAAGGACCGCATGGTGTTCGATGGCCGCAACCTGTACGACCCGGCGGTGCTGGCGCGGCACGGGCTGGGCTACGAGTCGATTGGCAGGCAGGCTGTACCGGCACCATCGTGATGCTACTCAAACAATAGCTACCAGCGCTTGCTTCACAAGCGTTGAAGCCATTTTTCATTCACAAATTGCCATGCCCCGATTCGCCGCCAACCTGAGCATGCTGTACCCCGAACTGTCCTTTTTGGACCGCTTCGAGGCGGCGGCGCGTGACGGCTTCGAGGCGGTGGAATACCTGTTCCCCTACGCGTATCCCGCCAAAGAACTGACGGCGCAGCTGAAGGCCCATGGCTTGCAACAGGTGCTGTTCAACGCGCCGCCAGGCGGTGTCGATGCGGCTGGCATCGACACCGCCTGGGCCGCCGGCCTGCGCGGCACCGCCAGCGTGCCAGGGCGCGAGGATGAGTTCCGCGCTGGCGTGCAACTGGCGCTGCGCTACGCCGCCGCGCTGGACTGCCCGCGCATCCACTGCATGGCTGGCTTGCTGAGCGACGACACGCCGCGCGGCGCCGCGCGCGACACCTTCGTGCGCAACCTGCGCTGGGCCGCCACCGAGGCGGCGCACGAAGGGCGCGACATCCTGATCGAGCCCATCAACCCGCGCGACATGCCGCGCTTTTTTCTCAACCGGCAGGACGAGGCGCACGCCATCGCGCAGGAAGTGGGCGCATCCAACCTCAAGGTGCAGTTCGACCTGTACCACTGCCAGATCGTCGAGGGCGACGTAGCGGCCAAGATCCGCCACTACTTGCCTACCGGCCGCGTGGGCCACATCCAGATCGCCGGCGTGCCCGAGCGGCACGAGCCCGACGTGGGCGAGCTGAACTACCCCTACCTGTTCGGCGTGATCGACGAGGTGGCCGCGGCAAGCGGCTGGCAAGGCTGGGTCGGCTGCGAATACCGCCCCCGCTGGGGCGGACAGCCAGACGGCACGTCGCTGGGGCTTGAATGGCTGAAGGCGGCGCAAAGCACGCGGACACTGCGCGGATTACTTAAGTTTTCATAGCGTCCGGACGTTACAAACGCAACGAAAAATCAAGCACGCCACCCACGAAGCTCGTGACGTATTTCACGGCGGAGGCTGTCAACGGCCTGACCTCCTACGGGGTTGAACACAGGTGCTCTTTAACGTGGCGGCATGGCGGGGCGGGCCTTTTTGGAGCCATGCGCCGTTGACGCCGACAAGCCGAGGGTGGGCAAGTTCCGCCCCATGACAACACACCAAGGAAGGAGTCCATCATGTCATCCATGTTCACTCAATCCCGCGTGCTCGCCGTATTGCTGGCGGCCGCGCTCGGCGCGGGCAGCGCCCTGGCGGAAAAACCTGACTGGGCCGGGGGCGGCAAAAACCGTGGCGACGATACGCGCGGTCAGATGAAGCACCAGCGCGATGATCGCGGCCAGCGCGCCAATCGTGGGGGCGACCGCGACCAGCGCTGGACAAGCGACGACGACCGCCGTGACCGTGGCGCGGACCGCCGCAAGGCACGCGGCGCATCCAGTGCACCCGCGATAACCATCGCCCCCGGCAGTTTCTTCAACGACGGCCAACGCCGCCATGCACAGCAGTGGTATGGCGAGCAGTCCCGCGCTGGCCGCTGCCCGCCCGGCCTGGCCAAGAAGAACAACGGCTGCATGCCTCCCGGCCAGGCGAAGAAATGGCGCATGGGCCAGGCGCTGCCCTCGGACGTGGTGTATTACCCAGTGCCGCAGCCCGTGCTGCAGCAACTGGGCCTGCCGCCAGCGGGCTATGAATACGTGCGCGTGGCCAACGACATTCTGCTGATGGCCACCGGCACCCGCATGGTAGTCGACGCCATCTCCGACCTGGGGCGGATGTTCTGATGACGAAAGCTACAAATCGCCGCGATGGCTTGCGGCTGCTGGGCGCCCTGGCGCTGAGTGGCCTGTTGCCGGCGGGGTTGACCGCCTGTGCCAGTGGCGGCGGCACCAACCCCGCAGGCTACACGGTATCCCGGCTACGGCTGAACGAGTTGCTGGCCACGCGTTTTCCGGTCACGCGCAGCTTTGCAGGCCTGGCCGAGCTCACCCTGCAATCGCCGCGCCTCAACCTGTTGCCGGCATCCAACCGCGTGGCCACCGCGCTCGATCTGGCGCTGTCCGAGCGCATTGGCAACACGCGCTACACGGGCGGCATGGATCTGGATTGCGGCCTGCGGCTCGACCTGCGGGAAGGTGCCGTGCGCATGAGCGACGTGCGCGTCAACCGGCTGATGATCGACCAGTTGCCACGCGCGCAGCAACTGCTGCTGTCGCAATACGCCCCCGCCGTGGCGGAACGCCTGCTGTCCGACATGGTGCTCTATCACCTGCCAGCCGAGCATCTGGCGCTGGCCCGCAACCTGGGACTGGGCACCGCCGCGCTGCGTGTGCTGCCAGAGGGCTTGCGCATCGAGATGGTGCCCAATAGCTGATCAGGCGACGCCCAGCCAGCACCATGCCTGGATTGCGCCGCCACCCCCCTTGCGAAGTGCGAAGGATGTGCCGGTTTAGCTGGCTTCATGTCATCGGCACCTGCAGCCCCCGCTGCACCGCGGGCCGCGCCAAAAAGGCATCCAGCACACGCTGCACTTCGCGGAACTCGTCGAAGCCCACCAGCTCACGCGCCTCGTAGAAGCCGATCAGGTTGCGCACCCACGGAAAGGTGGCGATGTCGGCGATGGTGTAGTCGTCGCCCATGATCCACTGGCGGCCCTTCAGATGACCGTCCAGCACGCGCAGCAGGCGCTGGCTTTCGGCCACGTAGCGGCCCAGAGGGCGCTTATCCTCGTAATCCTTGCCGGCGAACTTGTGGAAAAACCCAAGCTGGCCAAACATGGGGCCCAGACCACCCATCTGCCACATCAGCCATTGCAGCGTCTGGTAGCGCGCGGCCGGGTCAGCGGGCAGCAACTGGCCGGTCTTTTCGGCCAGATAGATCAGGATCGCGCCCGATTCGAACAAGGGCAACGGACGACCGCCGGGGCCATCGGGGTCGATGATGGCCGGGATCTTGTTGTTCGGATTGAGCGACAGAAACTCCGGCGAGAACTGCTCGTTCTGGCCGAAGTCGACACGGTGCGCCTCGTAGGGCAGGCCAGTTTCTTCCAGGATGATCGAGGCCTTCACGCCGTTGGGCGTGGTCAGCGAATACAGCTGCAAACGCTCGGGGTGGCGGGGCTGCCACTTGCGGGTAATGGGAAAGTTGTCGAGTGCGTGATTCATGTGGTCAATATACGCCGCCCAGCCCCGGCGCGTGGTGCCACGAGCGCATGCTTGCGCTTAAAGTCGTGACTTCACCCGAGAAGCCAGACGCCCCCGTACAGCCATGAACGCACCGCAGCACCGCGAGCTGCCCGCACCCTCCGCCCGGGCTGCGACCGCCGCGCGCGGCTTCATCGACCGCGTGGTGCGCGAAGCCATTGCGCGCGCGCCATGATGCGGAACGACTCCACGCTCTCCACCTTCGTCAGCACGTACGGCGAATCGTTGTCGCTGCACGACTGGCCGTTGTCGGCCGGCTGGCCCACGCGCGGCGTGGTGCTGCTGGTGCACGGGCTGGGCGAACACGTGGGGCGCTACATGCACGTGGCCGATCAGTTGAACCAGTGGGGGTTTTCGGTGCGCGGTTACGACCAGCACGGCCATGGCGAATCGATGGGCGTGCGCGGCGATCTGCCCGACGACGACCAGTTGCTGACCGACCTGGCATCCGTCATCGACGACACGCGCACGCGCATGGACGACCGCCTGCCGCTGATTCTGCTGGGACACTCCATGGGTGGCCTGGTGGCCGCGCGGCTGGTGTCGCTCAAGCTGCGGCGGGTCGATGCGCTGGTGCTGGCATCGCCCGCGCTGGACGTGGGCATGAGCATGGTGCAGAAGGCGCTGGTCAGCTCGCTGTACCGGATGGCGCCGCGAATGCGGCTGGGCAACGGACTGAACGCGCGCTACCTGTCACATGACCATGCGGTGGTCGACGCCTACCGCGACGACCCGCTGGTGCATGACCGCATCAGTGCGCGGCTGGCGCACTTCATCGCCACGGCGGGGCCGGCTGTGTTGCGGCGCGCCCCCCGCTGGCGCGTGCCCACGCTGCTGCTGTACGCGGGGCAGGACCGCCTGGTCAATCCGGCCGGCAGCGAAGCCTTCGCCAAGGCCGCGCCGGCTCGGACGGTCAGCGCGCAATCCTTTCCGATGCACTACCACGAGCTGTTCAACGAACTGGAAAGCGAGGTCGTGTTCGAAGCCTTGCGCGACTGGCTGACGGCGCGTTTTCAACCCATCGTGCTGGGCCACGCACCCAAGCCCGTCACGCGGGTGGTGATTTGATGCGCATGGGCTTTCGAGATGACAAATGACTTCGCTGCGCTTCAATGACAAATGGCGCATTCGTCATTTGTCATGCGGCGCCAGCCGCGGTCATTCGTCATCGTTCTGAACGTAAAACGGCATGAACCTAGAAACGGCAGTTGGATGCGCCCGAGCGTGCCGTGATGGGCGTGCCAGGCAAGACGCGAGGACGCGGCAGGCTCGTGCCTGCAAGGACGAGCAACGCCGCATGGCGCGGCCAGCGCGGTGCGATCGGGTGCATAGCGCGCTCACCCAACAGGTGAACGTGATCGACGCCGTGAAAGTCAGCGTTCATGCGGGTTGCCCAAGGATGGCGAGCGGTCAACTGCCGTTTCTAGGTTGAATGGCCGCACATCAGGCCGCGCGCCGCCGCCAGCCCAGCCACATCAGCGCGGCCCCCACCAGCGCCAGGGCCGGCAATGAGCCCAGGTTCAGCCACAGCCAGCCCCGCGTGGTCACCAGCGCGCCGGAGGCGAACGAGGTGAAAGCCATGGTGGCGAACACGCAGAAATTGATCGCCGCCTGCGCGCGGTCCTTCTCCTCGGGCCGGTAAGCCGTCAACGCCAGCGTGGTGCTGCCAGTGAACAGGAAGTTCCAGCCCACGCCCAGCGCGAACAGCGCGATCAGGAACTGGTGCAGATCGACGCCCGACAGCGCGATGACCACGCACACCACGTTCAGCGCCACGCCCACGCCCATGATGGGCAGCACACCAAAGCGCTTGATCAGGTGCCCGGTGAAGAAGCCCGGCGCGAACATGCCGATCACGTGCCATTGCAGCACCAGCGCCGTTGATTCGAAGTCGAAGCCGCATACCTGCATCGCCAGCGGCGTGGCCGCCATCAGCAGGTTCATCACGCCATAGCCCAGCGCAGCGCCCACGGTGGCGACGATGAACACTGGCTGGCGCATGATCTGGCCCAGCGGTCGTCCGGCGCTGTCGCCGGCGATCTTGGCCGGTGCGGGCGGAAAGTCGATGAAGGCCATCACCCCCATGGCCAGTACCGCCACCACCGCCAGCGCCAGGTAGGCGCCGACGAAAGGCACGGGCAGCACCGCGCGCGTCCAGGCCGCCAGGTTGGGGCCGGCGATGGCGCCCAGCAGCCCACCCGCCAGCACCAGCGACACGGCCTTTTCGCGCCAGGCCGGCGCGGCCAGCTCGGCCGCGGCGAAGCGGTACAGCTGCCCGTTGGCGCTGTAATAACCGGCGATCATGGTGGCCGCCACCAGCAGCCAGAACTGGCGCGTCCACGCCGCGAAGGCCGCCAGCAGCGCCGAGCCCAGGGCTACGGCCAGGCCAATCTGGAAGGAGCCCTTGCGCCCGAAGCGCGCCTGCGTGCGCGCCACCAGCGGCGTGGCCAGCGCGCCGCCCACCACGTAGCCCATCACCGGCAAGGTCGCCATCCAGCCGTAGGGCGCCAGTTGCAACCCGACCAGTCCGTTGATGGCGATGAAGGTGACGTTGTTGGTCAGAAACAGGCCCTGGCACAGCGTCAGCAAAAGCAATGGCGTATTCATGCGCCCATCATGACTCGCCGGATTGGCCGGGCGGGTGGCCGCCACGGTTCAGTTGCCGCGCCAGCGCCCAGGCCATGGCGGCCAGCGCCAGCGCACCGCCCACCAGCACGCCCCACAGCAGCCACTGGCGCTGGTTCGGGCCTTCCCGCACGGGCTGGGCCGTCACGGCGGGCGGCGCGACGGGGTTGACAGCCAGGCGGGTGTCCGAGCTGGCACCCAGCGTGGCGGCCGGCAGGCGCTGTTGTGCGCCGCTTTGGTAGCCCGGCATCAGGGTCGCCAGCGGCAGCGCGGCGGCGGGGGCGTCGGCACGGCCCGCGGCCAGGGTGAACGGACCTTCACCACTGGTGGCGAACACCACCTGCACCGGCGCGAACAGCGCGCGCAGCGTCACCGTGTCGAGCTCAATGGCCGCCGCGCGGGGCTCGGGCTCGATCCGCCATTGGCGCCAGTGCCGCGACGCAGCCAGCTCCGCGGGCGGGCTGGTGCGCGCGCCCTCGGGCGCGTCGAAGGCGTACACCACGTGGCGGGCGACCGGTGTCCACGGCTGTTCGGCCCGCTCGCGCGCGAGCACGCGCACCGGCTGCACGAAATTGCGCCGCCCCGTCTGGATGTCGAGCGCCGCCAGCGGCGTGGCGAACGGCAGCGCGAACTCAAGACCACCGTCACGCACCACCCGCTCCTGAGGTGGCAAGGCCAGTGCCACCGCCGGGCGCGGCGCGGGCGCGGCTTCGGCCTGGGGCGTCAGGCGCACGGCCTGAATTTGCACCGGCAGATCGGCGCGCATGCCCGCGTCGTGCCAGGTCACGCGCAGAAACTGGTTCCGCAGCCGCTCGCCCTGCAGGCGCAGGCGTGCCGGCGCGGCGAAGTCGCCCTGGCGGTACGCGGTGGCCGCGCCCAGGGCGCGCCACTGCTGCAAGTCCTCGCTCGCGTGAAGTCGGAACGTCACCGTCTCGGCCTCGGGCATTTGCGCCACCAGCTCGATGGCCGACAGCGGCGCCTGGACAGCGCGCGTGTCGATCAAGGCGCCGATGGGCCGCGCTGCCTGCGTTGGCGCGTCGCCAGTCTGCTCGATGCTGATGGCCCGCGCGCCTTCGATGCGCACGCGCAGCGTGCCTTGCTCGCCCGGCGGCTGGCTCGCGTTGCCCATCAGCGGCATGGCGGCCAGCTCCACGGGTGGTGCCTGCCGCGCGGGCGCCGCGGCCGGGCCATCGCGGTCCACCGCCAACGGCACCGGCTGACCAGCGGCGTTGAAGATGCGCAGATCGCGCGCGTCGGACGTTTGCAGGCGCGTCAGCACCTCGGCTGGCAACGGCAGTCGCGCCAGCGCGGCGCCGGCGGGCACTTGCAGCGACCACCGCGCGGCGTAGTCGCTCACGGCCTGGCCGCCCGTGGCCCATGCGGCCGAAGCCGGCAGCAGCGCCAGCGCGGTGGCGGTGGCGGCGATCCAGCGGGGCGTCATGGCTCGGCTCCCATGGCGCGGCGCGCCGGCTTGGGTGGCAGCGGCGCGAAGTAGCCCACCACCAGCATCAGCACGCCAACGCCGATGAAGGCGATGATGCGCTCGCCGCCGCCGCTGTTGGCCAGGTCGATCAGCAGCAGCTTCAGCACCACCAGCGCCAGCAGCCCGGCGCCGGCCAGCCACGCGGGCCGCAGGCCGCGCCGGTGCGCCCCCACCATCAGCGCCAGCGCGATCAGCGTCCACAGGATGGCGTAGCCGGTCTGCACCACGAAGCTGTTGAACAGCGCGGACGACGTCCACGGCACGCCGAAGAAGTGGTGCGCCACGCGCAGCCACACCGTGCTCAGCGCCACCAGCGCCAGCGTGCCCCACGCGCTCCAGAACAACGGCTGGCGCAGCCACTCGGCGCCCGCTGGCCGCGGGTCGGCGCGCAGCACGGAGCCACGCCACAACAGCAGCGCGCCCAGCGCCAGCAGCACCGTCAGGTCGGTGGGGTTGAGCAGCGGCAGGTACGGCAGCGGCGCGGTGTGACCGGACGATGTGCAGGCCAGCCCCAGCGCGCCCAGGCCCACCCCCAGCGCCAGCGGCAACGCCGCCAGCCAGTGGTAGCCCGGTGCGTGCGGGTTCAGCGGCCAGGCGCGCCGTGCCAGCGTGCTGGCCTGGTTGGCGCGGCCCGCCCACAGCGTCAAACCCACCAGCACGGCGGTAGCGCTGCCCAGGCCCACCACGCTGGCCCAAGCCGTGCCCCACAGCCCGGCGCGGTCGATCAGGGCGTACAGCGCGTCGGCCAGCAGCGCCATCACCAGCCAGGCGCCGCCGGGGTGTTGCCAGGCCATCCACGGGCGCCATGCCGGCGTCAGCAGCGGTGCGCCGGCATGTTCGTTGCGGTGCAGCAGCCAGGCGTGCGCGGCCAGCGCCAGCGGCCAGGCCAGCCACGAGATACCGTCGATCACATGGTGACCGATGGCGCGCTGCGCCAGCAGCACAAGCACCCGCACCGGCAGGCTGAAGCGGCTGGGCCAGGCCGCCACCGGCCAGCGCGCGCGCAAGGCCCAGGCCAGCGCGGCGGCGGCCGACGCCAGCGCCATGGCGGCCAGCAGCCAATGCCGTGCCGGCGACGACCACACCATGGACTGCGGCGCGTCCAGCACAGCCACGGGCAGGCGCCGCGTGATTTCCTGCGCCCAGGCCAGCAGCCAGAAGGCGAAGCCGTACAGGAACAGTGGTGTCGGCAGCAGACTTTCAAACTCGGCATAGCCGCGTGCCCAGCGCGACTCGCTGTGCGGCAGCGGCTGGCGTGTCCAGGCGGCGGTGGCCAGTGCCGGCAGCGCGATCAGCATCGCACCCAGGAAACCGGGGTGCGCCAATGGCCAGCGGCCCACTGGCTCGCCCAGCGTGGCGATGAACGTCAGCGCCGCCAGGGCCTGCAAGCCCAGGCCGAAGGCGCGTGCCATCCAGCGGGCCTGGCGCATCCCGACCCAGAACGCGGCGGCGCCCTCCAGCGCCCAGACGGCGCTGGTCCAGCGCGCATCCAGCGCCAGCGGCACCGCCAGCGTGGCAAAGCCCACGCCCAGTGCCAGAAAACACTCCACCAGCAGCCGATAGCCGTCGTTCGCGCGGCGCAGCAGGACCGCGGCCAGCACCAGGTACACGGCGCCGAAGGCCAGCGCCGAAAACGCATCGCCGTGCCAGAAATCGCTCACCAGCCCGGCCTGCAGACCAAAGCCGACCAGCGGCGTGCCGAACACCAGCGTGGTGTCCACGGCGCGGCTCATGCCGCCGCCCGCACTCAGCCGCAAGGGCGCGGCGCGCGCATACAGGATCGCCGTGGCGATGAAAATGCCGATGAAGATCGCCAGAAAGGCCTGCGAGGTGGCGTACAGCCCCGGCTCGTAGCGCATCCAGCCCCAGGCCGTGGCGGTACCGAAGGTGGCCACGAAGCCCAGCAGGTTCAGCTCGCGCCAGGCGCGCCGCGAGGCAATGAACAGGATCGCCAGGTTCAGTAGCGTGTAATAGCCGAACAGCGCCACGTGGCTGCCCGCGCCGCTCGACAACAGCAGCGGCGTGGCAAAGCCGCCCGCGAACGCCGCGAACGCGAGGCCGCGCGCGTTCTGCATCAGCGCCAGCGCGCAACTGGCGGCGCACACCAGCACCATGAAGGCGAACGCCGCCCCCTGCGGCACCAGGCCGTACAGCCGGTAGGCGGCGAAGATGGTGAGGTACAGCACCGCCACGCCGGCGCCCTGCATCACCAGGCCAAAGGCCGGGCGCGCCAGCCGCTGGCGAAAGCCAATGCCCAGCAGCGCGATGCCAGCCGCGCCGATGGCGGCCAGCCGCAGTTCGACGGGAAACAGCCCCATCTGCGCCGCGTAGCGCGCCAGAAACGACAGACCGATGAACAGAATGATCAGCCCCGCGCGCACGATGGGATTGCCGCGCAGGAACCACTGGCGGACGCCCTCCAGAACCTGCTCGGCCACGGGGGGCGACTTGGGCGGCTTGAGGGTGAACCCGGTCTGCGCGCGCGGCTCAGGCGCGGGCACGGTGTCTTGGAAGAACGGGTCGTCGTCTTCAAACACCGGCATCCGCGCGGCGGCCGGCTGGGCGAGGGCCGGAGGCACCGGAAAACCGGTGCGTACGCCATCGGTGAGTGCCCGTTCCATCGGGGCGGGCACCGGAATCGGGGTGGTCATGGGCGCGGGCGTGGGCACCCCGGCGCTTTCGCGCATCGCCACCACCGGCGGTGCAAGCTCCGTCCCTTGCTGCCGCCGTGCCGCCGCTATTTCCTGCCGCACCAGGCCCCGCACCGCGCGTTGCAGGCTCCAGCCAGCGGCCACGCCCAGTAGCGCACCAAACACCACGTTGCCGCCAAAGCCGGGCAACATCAATCCCGCTATCGCACCCCAGACCAATCCCCAGATCACCATGTCCCACCTCGGTGTTTTTTCGTTGCGTTCAACCTAGAAACGGCAGTTGACCGCTCGCCATCCTTGGACAACTGGCATGAGCACTGACTTTCACAGCTTCGATCACATTCACCTGTTGGGTGAGCGCGCTATGCACCCGATCGCACCGCGCTGGCTCGCTGCCCAAGCGGCGTTGCTCGTCCTTGCAGGCACGAGCCTGCCGCGTCCTCTCCCTTGCAGGGCGCGCATCGGTCAGAGCCCGATGCCGCTCGTGCCGTCCAAAGCTGCGCAGGCAGCTTTGGAGCCGCGGCACTTGCCCTTGCCTGGCACGCCCATCACGGCACGTTTGGGCACATTCAACTGCCGTTTCTAGGTTCAATTGTGCGCGTCGAGCCGGCCCCGTCCTCACCGCCTCGTGCCACGGTATCGCTTTATGAGCCCGAGCAGCGCATCGGCGTTCAAAATGACAAATGGCGCATTTGTCATCGTCTTGAGCGCAAAACGGCCTTTCAAGGACTTGGTGAGCGTGAGGGCTTGCGCGGCTCTTGACCGGCCCGCAACCAGACGCGGAGGACACAAAAAGCAACGGCCCGGCAGATGCGCGCGTCTCAACGCGGTGCGCAACGCATCCACCCTTTCCCTCATTGCGGCGAAAGCCGCCATCCATACGGCGTCCGCAGGTCAACGCCGCGTCAAGGTGACGCCCCATTCATGCGGCGCCAGCCGCGGTCATGGGGTCATCGCTTTTGCTTGATTATCAAGAAGCCTCGGACACCGCTTCCACAACGCCGGGGCAAGACTGCATGCGTGCATGGCTGCGTTGAGACTCGTTGCGATTGTTTTGAACCACGCGAGCCCGAAAGCGACCGTCAAGCGGCTTCCAGCAGCTCGAACGAGGTGCTGATGTCCGCCGTCTTGCCCAGCATGATGGAAGCGGAGCAATACTTCTCGTGGCTGAGGGCGATGGCCCGCTCCACCGCGCTGGCGGGCACGCCCTTGCCCGTCACGGTGAAGTGCATGTGTATCTTGGTGAACACCTTGGGGTCTTCGGCCGCACGCTCGCTGGTCAGTTTGACCGAGCAGGCGCGCACGTCGTGCCGGCCGCGCTTGAGAATCAAAACCACGTCATAGGCGGTGCAGCCACCAGTGCCGGCCAGCACCGTCTCCATGGGCCGGGGCGCCAGATTCTGACCGCCGTTTTCGGGGCGCGCGGCGTCGGGCGCGCCATCCATCGCGATCACGTGGCCCGAGCCGGTCTCGGCCACAAAACCCATGCCAGAGCGTGTGCCCGCCGCGCCCGTCCAACTCACCGTGCATTCCATCGTTCAACCCGTCTTGAGCAGCCCAAAGAGGGAGCTAGCGTAGCGGATTCAGCACACCCGACCACCTTGCGCGCCAACAAAACCGCACCCCAAAACACCCAACGTGTTGCGTTGCAACAAATCTATTGGCGAACGAGCGTGCTTTTCGCTTACACTCCGTTCCACGCAAGTGCGATTGGCATTTGCACCGGTTGTCTCCTCCACCCCTTCAACAAGGTGGATTAAGCCCTGAACCGCAAGGTTCGGGGCTTTTTTTTCGGCGGCGCCTGTCAGAGGCTGTCCTTATGATTCCGCCTTTGCCTGCTCACCGCCCCGCTTTCACGCCATGACATCCAAGACCGCCACCCGGCGCCCCGAGCCGCTGACTTCCACGGACTACCTCAAGCAAGTGCTCACTGCGCGGGTGTACGACGTCGCCGTCGAGTCGCATCTGGATCCTGCCCGCAGCTTGAGCCGCCGGCTGCACAACAAGATTTTCCTGAAGCGCGAAGACCAGCAGCCCGTGTTCAGCTTCAAGCTGCGCGGTGCCTACAACAAGATGGCGCACCTGAGCCCCGAGCAGTTGAAGGCTGGGGTAATCTGCGCCAGCGCCGGCAACCACGCCCAGGGCGTGGCGCTGAGCGGACACAAGCTGGGCGCGCGCGCCGTCATCGTCATGCCCACCACCACGCCGCAGGTCAAGGTCGATGCCGTCAAGGCGCTGGGCGGCGAGGTGGTGCTGGCCGGCGACAGCTATTCCGACGCCTATGACCACGCCGTGGGCCTGCAGGCAAAGCAGGGGCTTACTTTCATTCACCCGTTCGACGATCCGCTGGTCATCGCCGGTCAGGGCACCATCGGCATGGAGATCCTGCGCCAGCACCAGGGGCCGCTGCACGCGGTGTTCGTGGCCATCGGCGGCGGCGGGCTGATCAGCGGCGTGGGCGCGTACATCAAGGCCATCCGGCCCGAGGTCAAGGTGATCGGCGTGCAGATGCGCGACTCCGACGCCATGGCCCAGTCGGTAGGCGCCGGCAAGCACGTGCAACTGGCGGACGTCGGCCTGTTCGCCGATGGCACCGCCGTCAAGCGCGTGGGCGATGAAACCTTCCGCGTCGCCAGCCAGGTGGTGGACGAGTTCATCACCGTCGATACCGACGCCGTGTGCGCCGCCATCAAGGACGTGTTCATCGACACGCGCGGCATCGTCGAGCCCTCGGGCGCCATGGCGGTGGCCGCCGTCAAGCAGTACGTGACCGCGCACAAGACGAAGGGCGAAAGCTACGTCGCCATCCTCTCGGGCGCCAACATGAACTTCGACCGCCTGCGCTTCGTGGCCGAGCGCGCCGAAGTCGGCGAGGAACGCGAGGCACTATTCGCGGTGACGATTCCCGAAGAACGCGGCAGCTTCCGCCGCTTTCTCGAAGTCATCGGCAACCTGCCTGCGGGCCCGCGCAACGTGACCGAGTTCAACTACCGCATCAGCGACGCCGCCAAAGCCGGCCAGGCACACGTGTTCGTGGGTCTGACGACGGCGGGCAAGGGCGAGTCGCCACGCATCGCCGCCGCGTTCGAAAAGGCCGGCTTTGGCGCCGTGGACCTCACGCACAACGACTTGGCCAAGGAACACGTGCGCTACATGGTGGGTGGGCGCTCACACTTCGCGAAGGATGAACGCCTGCTGCGCTTCGTCTTTCCAGAACGGCCTGGGGCACTGATGAAATTCCTGAGCCTGATGCGCCCGAGCTGGAACATCAGCCTGTTCAACTACCGCCACGAAGGCGCCGACCACGGGCACATCCTCGTCGGCATGCAAGTGCCCAAGGCCGACGACGCGGCGTTCAAACGCTTTCTGGGCGAGCTGGGCTACCCCTGGGCCGAAGAAACCGACAACCCGGCGTACCGGCTGTTCCTGCAAGGGCACTGAGCGGGCTGTCAGCCAAGCCCAAAGAGCTATTCACCAGGAGGCGATCCCTTTCAAGGTCTTGCCCGCGGACAGTGGCATGGCCGTCGGGCGCGCTGCCCATCCCATGCGCCCCGCACTTACCCCATGTCATACGGATTCGCGTTCAAGCCGACGGCAGCTCACGCGAGCGGCGATGACGCAATGATCTCGCTGCGCGTCGATGACGGTGGCTGCGCCGCCATGACACCATGGGGTGCCAAGTACTTCGCCGCGGCCAAGGTCATTTCGTCATTGACGCCGCGCAGCGGCGAAGTCATTCCGTCATGCGCCACAAGGCCATCTTTTCGAACGGCAAAACGGTATCAGCCCCCGCCCAGGCGCTGCCCAGCGGGAAAGGCGTGCGGCTGCAGCGCGCCGCCCAGCGTCGGCGGCACGACCATGGGCGCCTGCATGGCACCGCTGATGGGTTGTTGCGCACCCGCCGGCGTTTGCATGGGAGCCTGCAACTGCACCGGCATCTGGGGCTGCTGCTGCGCACCAGGCACGAACGGCACCGCGCCTGGCGCCGGGCGCGGCGGCGCCACGGCATCTCCGGCGGTGGAGCGGGTATCCAGCGGCGGCATTTCCAGCCGCGCCTCGCGATCACCCGCGGCGATGACCGCCACGCGCGGCGTCACCGCGCGCACCGTCCAGTCACCTTCCACGCCATCCAGCTTGGCGCCCACGCGCACCGGCTTGGCGGCCTGGCCGTCGATGGCGATCAGCGCCGCGCCGCGCCCGTCGTGCGTGACGATACCGCGCAGCGCCAGCCGGTTCAGCACGTCGGCTGCCGGCGCGGCGGTGGCTACCGCCGTCTCCCGCGCGCCCAGCGCGCGCGCCACCATCTGGGTGTCCACCGCCACGCCTCCGGCCGGTGGGCCACCGGCCACCGCGGCATCGGGCCGCTGAGGGCCACTGCCCAGGCGAAGTCCCCAGAACAACGCGCTGCCCGCCGTCAGCGCCCAGATGGCCAAGGTGACCAGGCCCGCCGTGACGCGGGGAGACAAACGTCCGTTCATGGGCGAAGCAGGTGGGTGCGTGTCATGATCCGGCGATTATCATTGAAGCGACTTCAGACTTTCGTCTTCACCCCAACATGACTGCATTGCCCCGCCTTGCCACCGGCCCGCGCCGCGCCGCTGGTTTCACCCTGATCGAGTTGATGGTGGTGCTGGTCATCATCGGCGTGCTGGCCGCGCTGATCGTGCCCAACGTGCTCGACCGCACCGACGACGCCCGCGCCACCGCCGCCCGCACCGATGTGCACAACATCATGCAGGCGCTCAAGCTCTACAAGCTCGACAACCACCGCTTTCCCACCGCCGAGCAGGGTTTGCAGGCGCTCATCGCGCGCCCCACCACGGAGCCAGCGCCCATCAACTGGAAACCCTATCTGGAGAAGCTGCCCGCCGATCCCTGGGGCCGCCCCTACCAGTACCTCAACCCGGGCATCAAGGGCGAGGTGGACGTGATGAGCTTCGGCGCCGACGGCGCCAGCGGCGGCGACGGCAAGAACGCCGACATCGGCAGCTGGCAATGACCCCGCGCGCGGCTTGCACGCGCCGGTTCCATTCCCCATGACCGCGAACCTGCACCCCGTGCCAAGTCCGGCGTGCAGCGCCAGCCCGCGCCAGTGCACGCCGCTGCCTGATCGAACGGCGGCAGAGCAGGCCATGCCAGCGGTCGCCGCGGAGCGGGCTTGGCCCGGCCGCTGGCGACGTCCCCCCCTGGGGGGAAGGCGCGCAGCGCCTCAGGGGGGATTCACATTGATCGAACTGATGGTCGTGGTGGCCGTCATCGCCTTGGGGACGGCCGTGGCCTCGCTGGCGCTGCGCGACAACGAAGGCGCGGTGCTGGCGCGTGATGCCGAGCGGCTGGCCGCGCTGCTGGAGTCGGCCCGCGCCCAATCGCGCGCCGCTGGCGTGCCGGTGCGCTGGCGCGCCACCGCCAACGGCTTCGTCTTCGAGGGGCTGCCGGCCAGCGCCGCGCCCCTGCCCACGCAGTGGCTGAACGCGGAAACCACCGCCATCGGCAACGCACCGCTGATGCTTGGCCCCGACCCGATCATTGCCGCCCAGGCCGTGGTGCTGCACCGCGCCGGCACCAGCCAGCCGCAAATGCGCGTGGCCACCGACGGGCTGCGGCCATTCAGCGTGGAGCAAATCCAGTGATCCCCATCACGCCACGCGCACGCGGCTGCGGCGGCTTCACCCTGGTCGAGGTCATGGTGGCGCTGGCCATCACGGCCATCGCGCTGGTGGCCGGGCTGAAGGCCACCGCCGCGCTGACCGACAACGCCAGCCGCCAGGGCGCGGTGCTGCTGGCCCAGTTGTGCGCCGAGAACACGCTGGTGGAGCTGCGGCTGGCGCGCCAGTTGCCAGGCGTGGGCGATTTCACCAACGACTGCACCCAGGCCGGGCGCGCCCTGCAAGTCACGCAGACCGTGCGCCCCACGCCCAACCCCCGCTTTCGCCGCGTGGACGTGATGGTGCACGAGGGCAATCATTCCATCGTGCGGGTGACCACCATCGTGGGGAACAACTGATGGCGCCCCGCACGCACCCGATCATTGCTATTGATAGAGTAGCTACCAGCGCCCGCCGGAAGGGCGCGAACGCCCAATTTGCCTTGAAACCCAACGGCTTCACCTTGATCGAGGTGCTGGTCGCGCTCGCCATCATGGCCGTGATGGCCGTGATGACCTGGCGCGGCATCGACGGCATGACGCGCGCGCAGGCCGCCACGCACCGCTACACCGACGACGTGCTCACCCTGCAGGCCGGCCTGACCCAGTGGCGCACCGACCTGGACGCCATGATGACCTGGCCCACCCCCACCGGCGACAACCCCCCCGGCCTGGCCGGCATGCGCAGCCTGGCGTGGGACGGCAGCGTGCTGCGCGTCACCCGCATGCTCACCGATACCCCCGCCGCCGGCCTGCGCGTGGTGGCGTGGTCGCGCCGTCCGGGCGACGGGCAATGGCTGCGCTGGCAATCGGCGCCGGTGCGCTCGCACCTGGCCTGGACCACCGCCTGGGACGATGCCGCCCGCTGGGCACAGACGGGCGCGCCGGCCGGCCCGCAACAGGCTGGCGCGCAGGCCGTGGCCCTGGCCGCCACCAGCGAATGGCAGTTGCATTACTACCGCGCCAACGCCTGGACCAACCCGCTGTCCAGCGCATCGGCGGGTCAGGACGACACCAACGCGCTGCCGGACGGCATCCGCCTGATGATCACCCTGGCGCCGGGTCAGAGCCTGTCCGGGCCGATGGTGATCGACTGGGTGCGCCCCGATCTGGGAGGCCGCCCATGAAGCCACGCCGCCAGACAGGCGCGGCCTTGCTGGCCGCCATGATCACGGTGACCCTGGTGGCCACGCTGGCGGCCGCGGCGCTGTGGCGGCAGTGGCGCGGCGTCGAGGTGGAGGGCGCCGAGCGCGCGCGGGTGCAGTCGTCCTGGCTGCTCACCGGCGCGCTCGACTGGGGACGGCTGATCCTGTCGGGCGACTTCAGCGAAGACCGCAAGAAGAACCTGTACGTCGATCACCTGGGCGAGCCCTGGGCGGTGCCGCTGGCCGAGGCGCGCCTGTCCACCTTCCTGGCGGCCGGCGAAGCCCAGGCCGGCGACGACCGCGACGCCTTCCTCTCCGGCCAGGTGACAGACCTTCAATCGCGCCTGAACGTGATGAACCTGCTGGTGGGCGATGCCAACACCCGCCTGAAGACGTATGTGCGCTTCGAGCAATTGTTCGACATGCTCCGCTTGCGGAGCGGCGAGCTGGGCATGCTGCACGACAACCTGCAGCGCGCCAGCGAGGCCATGCAGGCCGACGCCTCCGACGGCAACGACGCGCCGCTGCTGCCACGCCGCTTCGACCAGCTGGCCTGGCTGGGCCTGTCGCCCGAGTCGCTGGAGACGCTGCGCCCCTACCTCACCGTGCTGCCGGCGGGCGAGGTCATCACCCCGGTCAACGTCAACACCGCGCTCGCCCCCGTGCTGGCGGCGGCCCTGCAAATCAACGCGGCGGACGCGCAGCGTCTCATCGCCGAGCGCGAACGCGAATTCTTCAGGGCCGGCGACCCGCGCCTGCCAGCCAGCGCCAACAACGGCTGGACCAGCGTCAATTCCGCCTTCTTCGAAATCCGCGGCCGCCTGCGGCTGGACGACGTGGCGCTGGAAGAAGTGTCCGTGGTGCAGCGCAACCCGCCCAATCGCAACGCGGTGGTCACGCTGTGGCGCGAGCGCACGGCGCTGACGGTGTCCGCCGCCAACGCCACGCCCACGCGCTGAGCCCCCGCAGAAGCCGCGCCACACCCTCCTACAATCGCCCCGACCCGCCATGAGCCTGCTGCTTCTTACCCTGCCGCCCGGTGCTCCGGGCAATTACGGCCACGCCACGTCCAACGACGGCCAGACACTGTCCGCGCACGGCAGCGCGGCGGTGGCGCTGCTGCCGCCCGCGGGCCGCGGGGTCGAGGTGGTCGCCATGGTGCCCGCCACGCAACTGTCGTGGCACCGCGTGTCCCTGCCCAAGGGCGTTGGCCCGGGCTCGCCCCGGCTGCGCGCCACGCTGGTCGGCCTGCTGGAAGACCAGTTGCTGGACGACGCCGAGCAGTTGCACTTCGCCATCGACCCCGACGCCAGCGCGGGCGCCACGGCGTGGGTGGCCGTGTGCGACAAGGCCTGGCTCGTCGCGCACCTGCAAGCGCTGGACGCGGCCCAGCGCCCCGTGGCGCGCATCGTGCCCGAACTGCACCCGCGCGCGGGCGATGCCCAGCTGACGGTGACCGGCGAGCCCGAGCGCCCCCTGGCCCTGATGAGCGGCAACGCCGTACCCGGCGGCGCGCAGGCATTGCCGCTCGGCCCTGGCACGGTGGCCCTGCTGCAAGGTATTGCCACCGCCGCCGATGGCGCCACCGCGCCCGACGTGCTGGCCGAACCCGCCGTGGCCGAACTGGCCGAGCAGGCGCTGGGGCGGCAGGTCACCATCGTGGCTCCCGCGCAGCGCTTGCTGGCCGCCAGCCGCTCGCGCTGGGACCTGGCCCAGCTGGACCTGGCCCGCACCGGCCGCGCCCGTGCCGCCAAGCGCGCCGGCGCCGTGTGGCGCGATTTCCTGTACGCCCCGCTGTGGCGGCCCGCCCGCTGGGGCCTGGCGCTGCTGCTGCTGGCGCACCTGGCCGGCCTGAACCTGTGGGCCTGGCGCACGCAGCAAGAGCTGCAGACACGCCGCACGCAGATCAGCCAGACGCTGACCGACACTTTTCCCAACGTGAAGGTGGTGGTCGACGCGCCGGTGCAAATGGGCCGCGAGGTGGCCGCGCTGCGCCAGGCAACGGGCGCCGCGTCGGCCCGCGACCTGGAGCCGATGCTGGTGGCTTTCGGTCAATCCGCCCACGGCGCCACGGCGCCGACGGCCATCGAATTCTCGGCGGGTGAATTGCGCGCCAAGGGCGTGCAGGTGGCCGCCAGCGACCTGGCGCAAGCCAACGAGCGCCTGCGTCCGCTGGGCTACCAATTGCAGTCGGACGCCGAGTCCGTGGTGCTGCGGCCGGAGACCACGCCATGAGCCGCCCGCAAGCACCCCGTGGGCCTGGCCGCGTCGCGGCAGCCTGGGCGCGGCTGGATGCGCGCGAACGCCGGCTGGTGGCCCTGGCCGCCACCGTGGTGGGCCTGGCCCTGCTGTGGTGGGTGGGGCTGGCGCCCGCCCTGCGCACCCTGCGCGAAGCCGGCCCGCAGCGCCAGGCACTGCAAGCACAGGCGCAGCAGATGCAGCAGCTGAAAACCGAGGCCGAAGCCCTGAAGGCCCTGCCCCGCATGAGTCGCGACGAGGCGTTGCGCGCCCTGGAAGCCAGCGTCAAGCAGCGGCTGCGCGACACCGGCCAGCTCAGCGTGGTGGGCGACCGCGCCAACGTGGTGCTCAAGCAAACCCCGGCCGACGCGCTGGCCCAATGGCTGGCCGACGCGCGCATGAACGCCCGCGCCACCCCCGTCGATGCACGCCTGACCCGTGGCGCCGGCACCGCGCCCGGCGCCCCCGTGCTGTGGAGTGGCTCACTGTCGTTGAGCCTGCCGCAATGAATCTCCCCCTGAGTCGCCTGCGGCGCCTTCCCCCCTGGAGGACAACGCTGGTGGCCGGCGCAGGTCCGGCCACGGCGTTCCCGCATGGCCTGCGCCGCGGCCTTTGGAAAGTTGACGTTGCCGGCGCAGCAGCACGCATGGAGCAACCAGCATGACCGCGCGGCGCCGACAACCCGCTGCCGCGCCCGCCGCCCGCGCCCCTTGGGGCTGGGCGCTGGCGGGCACACTGATCGGCGCGGCTTTCATGCTGGTCACCCAGGCGCCGGCCCGCTGGCTGGCCGCCGGCGTGGCGCACGCCACCAACGGCATGGTGCTGCTGACCGAGCCGCAGGGCAGCGTCTGGACCGGCTCGGCCCGGCTGGTGCTGACGGGCGGCTCCGGCAGCCAGGGCAGCACCGCCCTGCCCGGTCGCGTGCAATGGCGGCTGTCGCCCGCGCTGCCCGGCGTGCGGGCCGCGGTGACGGCCGACTGCTGCACCCCCGACACACCGCTGGATCTGCGCATCGCCCCGCGCTGGGGTGGCGCGCGCATCACCCTGGCCGACAGCCAGACCCAATGGCCGTCGGCCCTGCTGACCGGCCTGGGCACGCCCTGGAACACCATCCAGCCCGAGGGCGAGCTGACGCTGACCACCCACGGGCTGGCCGCCGAATGGCTGGCCGGACGCCTGAACCTGGCGGGTCGGGCGGAAATGACCGCCCGCCACATCTCGTCCCGCCTGTCCACTCTGCGGCCCATGGGCTCGTACCGGCTGGCCGTGAACGGCGGCGATGCCGTCGGGCTGGAACTGTCGACCCTGGACGGCAGCCTGCGCATGACCGGCAGCGGCCAGTGGGTGGGTGGGCGGCTGCGCTTCAGCGGCGAGGCCAGCGCCGCGCCCGGCATGGAAGCGCAACTGGCCAATCTGCTCAACATCCTCGGCCGCCGGCAAGGCGACCGTGCCATCATTTCACTGGGCTGAGCCACCCGCCAGCCCCCCCCGCCAAGACCCGGTCCGTCCATGGTTCATCTACATCACCGCAAACGCCTGTCCCCAGGACATGGCGGCCCAGCCGCTACATTAGCCCCAGCTTGCCACGCCGACTCCCCTATGGTTGCCGCTCCTGAGAAACCGTTCTTGACCCCCTCGCGCCGCGCGTCGCCGCCCCGCTTTTCCATCGCGCGTGGCGTGCTGACCATGGCGGCCCTGGCCGTGCTGACGCTGGGCCAGCCCGCGCATGCGCAATCGGCGGCGGCGCCCGCCGCCGGCGGCGGCGGCAACGTCACCCTGGACTTCGCCAACGCCGAGATCGACGCCGTGGCCCGCACCATGGCCACCATCACCGGCCGCAACGTGGTGGTGGACCCGCGCGTCAAGGGCACCATGACGCTGACCAGCACCGCGCCGGTCTCGCCCAGCCAGGCCATGCGGCTGTTTTCGGTGCAGCTGCGCACGCAAGGCTTCGCGCTGGTCGAATCCAGCGGCATGTACATCGTGCTGCCCGAAGCCGAGGCCAAGCTGCAAAGCAGCACCGTGTCGGCCGGCTCGCCACGGGCGGCCAGCGGCCAAATCGTCACCCAGATCTTCCGTCTGACGCACGAGAACGCCAACAACCTGGTGCCGGTGCTGCGCCCGCTGATCAGCCCCAACAACACCATCAACGTCAACCCCGGCACCAACGCGCTGATCATCACCGACTACGCCGACAACCTGCAGCGGCTGGCGCGCATCATCGCCGCGCTGGACGTGTCCAACGCCACCGGGGTCGAGATCGTGCGCCTGAAGCACGCCGTGGCCTCCGATCTGGCGCCGCTGGTGTCGCGCCTGCTTGAATCCGGTTCAGGCGGCATGCCCATGGGGCAGCCCATGCCCGGCCAGCCCGGCATGGCGCCCGCGGCCATGGGCCTGGGCAGCGACGGCTACCGCACCACGCTGGTGCCCGAGCCGCGCAGCAACGCCATCATCGTGCGCGCCGCCAACCCGGCACGGCTGGCGCTGGCCAAGACGCTGATCCAGCAGCTTGACCAGGCGCCCGTCGAGCGCACCGACGGCGGCAGCGGCAACATCCACGTGGTCTACCTCAAGAACGCCGACGCCGCCAAGCTGGCCGTCACGCTGCGCGCCGCGCTGGCCGCGCTGCCCGGCCAGAGCAACACGCCCGGCGGCGCGGGAACGGGCGGCGCCGCACCCGGCACCGGCGGCATGATGGCCACCCCGGTGACACAGGGCATGAGCAGCTCGTCGGGCATGGGCGGAAGCTCCAACAGCCTGGCCACCGGCCCCTCCATCAACGCCGCCGCCAACAACCAGCCCTCCACCGGCGGACAGATTCAGGCCGATCCGGCCACCAACTCGCTCATCATCAGCGCCCCCGAGCCGGTGTACCGCGAACTGCGCGCCGTCATCGACAAGCTCGACCAGCGCCGCGCCCAGGTGTTCATCGAAAGCCTGATTGCCGAGGTACGCGCCGAAAAAGCAGCCGAATTCGGCATCCAGTGGCAGGGCGTGCTGGGCAAGAAGGGCGACACCAACATCGGCGTGCTCGGCACCAACTACCGTGGTTCGGGCTCGTCGAACATCATTGATTTCGCCAGCCAGTTCGTTGGCGCGGGCAAAAGCGGCTGGAAGCCCTCCGTACCGCCATCGGAAGGCTTCAACTTTGGCCTGGCACACAAGTTCGGCGGTATCTACGCCCTCAGCGCGCTGGCCAACTTCCTGCAAAGCTCCGGCTCGGGCAACGTGCTGTCCACCCCCACCTTGCTGACGCTCGACAATGAAGAGGCCAAGATCATCGTCGGCCAGAACGTGCCCTTCATCACCGGCAGCTTCACCAACACCGGCGCGGCCTCCACCACCGTCAACCCGTTTCAGACCTACGAACGCCAGGACGTCGGCCTGACCTTGCGCGTGCGCCCGCAGATCAGCGAGGACGGCACCGTCAAGATGGTGATCTACCAGGAAACCTCCAACCTGGTCGAGAGCACCGCCGCAGGCCCCATCACGCGCAAGCGCGCCATCGAATCCAGCGTGCTGGTGGACGACGGCGCCATCGTCGTGCTGGGCGGCTTGCTAGAAGACCAGTACGGCAGCTCCGTCGACAAGGTGCCCCTGCTGGGCGACGTGCCGGTATTGGGCAATCTGTTCAAGAGCGAGAACCGCAAGCTGGTCAAGACCAACCTAATGGTGTTCCTGCGCCCAGTCATCGTGCGCGACGCCGCGGCCACCGAAAACTATTCGCTCGACCGCTACGACCTGATGCGCGCCACCCAGCAGAACAACCAGCCCGCGCCCAGCACCGTGCTGCAGATCAACGAAGCGCCGGTGATGCCCCCCGTGATACCCGCCAACCCGGACGCCTGGACGCGCCCCGCCCCGCCGCCACCGCTGATCTCGCTGCCAGCCTCCGGCGAGGGCAATTACTACAGCGGCACCACCATCAACACCCAGTAGCCATGCGCTACCCGCTGCCTTACGCCTTTGCCCGCACGGCGCGCCTGCTGCTGGAAGACGACGGCCACGGCCTGACGCTGTGGCACGACGGCGCCCCCGACGCCAGCCACCTGAGCGAGGTGATACGCCGCCATGGCGCGGGCAACCTGCCGCTGGCGCTGCAACAGTCCGACGCGCAAACGCTGGCGCACCGCATCAGCGCCGCCTATTCGCAAAGCGAGTCCAGCGCCGCCGCCGTGGTGAGCGAGGTCGAGAGCGACGCCGACCTGTCGCGCATCATGCAGGAGTTGCCCGCCGTCGAGGACTTGCTGGAAAGCGCCGACGACGCGCCCATCATCCGCATGCTCAACGCCCTGCTCACGCAGGCCGCGCGCGACGGCGCCAGCGACATCCACATCGAGCCGTACGAGCGCCACAGCAGCGTGCGCTTTCGGGTGGACGGCGCGCTGCGCGAGGTGGTACAGCCCAACCGCGCGCTGCACGCGGCGCTGATCAGCCGCCTGAAGATCATGGCGGACCTGGACATCGCCGAAAAGCGTCTGCCGCAGGACGGCCGCATCAGCCTGCGCTTAGGGACCAGAGCCATCGACGTGCGCGTCTCCACCATCCCCAACGCCCATGGCGAGCGCGCCGTGTTGCGCCTGCTCGACAAAAGCGAAAGCAAGCTCAGCCTCGAAGCCGTGGGCATGCAGGGCGAGGTGCTGCAGAAGTTCGAGCGCCTGATCGCACAGCCGCACGGCATCATCCTGGTCACCGGCCCCACGGGCTCGGGCAAGACGACGACGCTCTACGCGTCACTGGCGCGGCTGGATGCCAGCCGCAACAACATCATGACGGTGGAGGACCCGATCGAGTACGACCTGCCCGGGGTCGGCCAGACGCAGGTCAACGCCCGCATCGAGCTCACCTTTGCCCGCGCCCTGCGCGCCATCCTGCGCCAGGACCCGGACATCGTGATGATCGGCGAAATCCGCGACATCGAGACCGCGCAGATCGCCATCCAGGCCTCGCTCACCGGCCACCTGGTGCTGGCCACCCTGCACACCAACGACGCCGCCAGCGCCGTCACGCGGCTGATCGACATGGGGGTGGAACCCTTCCTACTCTCGTCCTCGCTGCTCGGCGTGCTGGCGCAGCGGCTGGTGCGCAAGTACTGCACCGCTTGTGGCGGTAAGGGAGTAGCCCCCACACTCCGCACTGACGTTGCTGCGCTGCCCCCCGAGGGGGCTGCCCCCGCCTTGGGACGGCCCAGCGGCGGGGTCGGCTGCGACACCTGTGGTGGCACGGGCTACGCGGGCCGCACCGGCGTGTTCGAACTACTGGTGGTGGACGACGGCATCCGTGCCCAGGTGCACGGCCAGGCCCCCGAGGCCGACATCCGCGCCGCCGCCCTGGCCAAGGGCATGCAGCTGATGCGCGACGACGGCGAGCGGCTGATCCAGCAAGGCATCACCAGCCGCGAGGAAGTGCTGCGGGTGACGCGGGATTAGAGGTCTTTTTGGCCTTCAGCGCCCGTCTGGCGAGCGCAAGCCGCTATTTCTTTTGAAGCGAACTACAGATCGGAGTCAGGGGCCTGCGTGCTCAAGCGAATCCTGAGCTGGCAAGATCACTGCGGTTTATGCGAACGTTGAAGGTAAGCGGCGCCGGAGCGAAGCGGAGGGAACCCAAAAGCGTAGCT
>JAUNUR010000031.1 GCA_030538085.1 Pseudomonadota bacterium
ACGGCAGCGGCATGCACGTGCACCAGTCGATCTGGAAGGGCGGCAAGAACCTGTTCGCGGGCAAGGGCTACGCAGGTTTGAGCGACACGGCGCTGCACTACATCGGCGGCATCATCCACCACGCCCGGGCGCTGAACGCCATCACCAACCCCACCACCAACAGCTACAAGCGCCTGGTGCCGCACTTCGAGGCGCCGGTGAAGCTGGCGTACTCCAGCCGCAACCGCTCGGCCTCGATCCGCATCCCGCACGTGGCCAGCGACAAGGCGCGCCGCATCGAGGCGCGCTTCCCCGACCCGATGATGAACCCCTACCTGGGCTTCGCCGCGCTGCTGATGGCGGGCCTGGACGGCATCGAGAACAAGATCCACCCCGGCGAGGCCGCCACCAAGGACCTGTACCACCTGCCGCCCGAAGAGGACAAGCTGGTGCCCACCGTGTGCCACAGCCTCGACCAGGCGCTGGAGGCGCTCGACAAGGACCGCGCCTTCCTCACCAAGGGCGGCGTGTTCAGCGATGGGATGCTTGATGCCTACATCGACCTGAAGATGACCGAAGTCAACCGCATCCGCGTGCAGGTCAACCCGGCCGAGTACGACATGTACTACTCGCTGTGATGTGACTGCAACGATTGCGCGTCAATTGTGTAAAAAGGACGGCTTTTGCCGTCCTTTTTACTGCCCGGGCGGGAACATGGCGTGGTCAACCGGGTCTATTTGCTCGATACTTGATTCTTTAGAACACATGCCGGCCCTGGTTGCCGTATGAAACACGTACCGACATGAAATCTCGCCTGCTGACTTCCTGCCTCTGCCTGGCTGCCGGTTTGCTGGCTGTCGCGGCGGCGCCCGCGTCGGCCCAGGACCGCGTCTACCGCTGCGGTAACGAATACACCAACCAGATCAAGGGCCGCAGCGATTGCAAGCTGGTCGAAGGCGGCAACGTGACCATCGTGCGCGGCACCATGCCCGCGACCGTCTCCGAGAGGCCCGTGCGCAGCAGCGCCGCGCCGCGCACGGCCAGTGCCGCCCCCGCCGCCCCGCGCATCGACACGCCCGAGCAGCGCGCGCGCGATGCCGACGCCAAGGTCATTCTTGAGCAGGAACTGCGCCGCGCCGAAACGCGCCAGGCCGAGCTGCTGAAGGAATACAACAATGGCGAGCCCGACAAGATCGGCGGCGAAGCACGCAACTACCAGAAGTACCTGGATCGCGTGGCCGAGATGAAAGCCGCCGTGGAGCGCAACCAAAGCGACATCGACGGCCTCAAGCGCGAACTCTCCCGTCATCGCTGACAGCGGGCCAGCCCCTTGGCTGGCACACCGCCATCGGGGGCGAAGGCGCGCTTTCACGTTTCGGATTTTCCGGGTAGGCGTACTGGCCTTGCTTCCTTGATAAGCGGGCGCGCCGCCCGTGTCTGGCGCGTGGCGGCGGGGCGAAATAGCCTGGCCCATCAACCCCGTGGGCGTGTCTTGCCAACATCCATTCCATGCCCGCGCCCAGCCGTCTCCATTCCGCGCGTTTCCAGGCATTCAACCTGCTGGCCTCCCTGGTGGCGGTGGTCGATGACGCTGGCACGGTTCTGTTTGTCAACGCAGCACTGGAAGACGCCATTGGCCTGTCATGGCGCGGCATCGAAGGCGCGGCGCTGGGCCAGCATTTCACCGATGCCGACGCCCTGAGGCGCGCACTGCAAGGCGCGCAAGGCAACGAGTTTGCCGCGCTGCGCTACGACGCCCAGCTCAAGCGCCTGGGTAGCGAGCCCTGGCCGGTGCACGTCATCGTGGCGCAGACCGAGCAGCCGGGCGAGCTGGTGGTGGAGCTGTTGCCGCTGGAGCAGCAGGCCCGCCAGGAGCGCGAAGAGCGCCTGGCCGAGCAGGCGCGCGTCAACAAGGAGTTGTTTCGCAATCTGGCGCACGAGGTCAAGAACCCGCTGGGCGGCATCCGCGGAGCGGCGCAACTGCTGCAGATGGAGATCGACCGCGGCTTGCACGATTACACGCGCGTCATCATCCGCGAAGCCGACCGCCTGCAGGTGCTGGTCGATCGCTTGCTGGAGCCGCACCGCCGGCCATGGCAGGTGGGCGATGTCAACATCCACGAGGTCTGCGAGCGGGTGCGCGCGCTGATCCTGGCCGAGTTTCCCAAGGGGCTGCGGGTGGCGCGCGACTACGACGTCTCGATCCCCGAGTTCCGTGGCGACCGCGAGCAGCTCATCCAGGCGGTACTGAACATCGCGCACAACGCGGCGCTGGCCTTGAGCGGGCGCATTGAGCAAGGTGACGCCGAGATCGTGCTGCGCACGCGCGTGCAGCGCCAGATCACGTTCGGCAAGCAGCGCTACAGGCTGGCGCTGGACTTGCACGTCATCGACAACGGCCCCGGCGTGCCGGACGCGATCAAGGATCGGGTGTTCGCGCCGCTGGTGTCGGGGCGCGAGGGAGGCAGCGGGCTGGGACTGACGCTGGCACAGACCTTCGTGCAGCACCATCATGGCTTGATCGAACTGGACAGCGAGCCCGGGCAAACCGATTTCCGTATCCTGATTCCGTTGCCCTATTGAGCAACCCAACCCCGCCAGCAGGGCCGGTGTGCCTGAAGAAAATCAATGACTTACAAAACGTTTTCTTGAGAGAGTTTCGTCATTCAGGACAAGCCTATGCCATGCCTTCACCTCATCCCGTCATTGCGGCGAAGGCCGCAATCCACATGGTGTCCATGGGTCAACACCGTGTCAAAGTGACGCCGCCATGGATTGCGGCCTTCGCCGCAATGACGAGGGAATGTGGGGGGTTCTGATGACCCGCGCTGTCGTGATTTTTGAAAACCTCAATAGACGGCATGGTTTTCAGGTGCATGGCAGCAATGGACAAACAGGAACGCAAGATGAAACCCGTCTGGATCGTCGACGATGACCCCTCCATCCGCTTCGTGCTGGAGAAGGCGCTGGCGCGCGAATCGCTGCCCACGCGCTCGTTCACCCACCCGCGCGAGGTGCTGAGCGCGCTGGAGGACAAGGCCGATGCGCCGCGGGTGCTGGTCAGCGACATCCGCATGCCGGGCGGCAGCGGGCTGGACTTGCTGGGCGAGGTGAAGCAGCGTCTGCCCGGCCTGCCGGTGATCATCATGACGGCGTTTTCCGATCTGGACAGCGCGGTGTCGGCCTTTCAGGGCGGTGCCTTCGACTATCTGCCCAAGCCCTTCGACGTGACCCGGGCGGTGGAGCTGATCCAGCGCGCCGTGTCC
Source organism: Pseudomonadota bacterium (assembly GCA_030538085.1). Lineage (GTDB taxonomy): Bacteria > Pseudomonadota > Gammaproteobacteria > Burkholderiales > Burkholderiaceae_C > Ottowia. Next base: position 3,246 of record JAUNUR010000031.1, read on the forward strand.
GAAAGCCAGCGCGAGGATGCCGCCGCCGAGCCGTCCGGCGCCGCGCCCGAGATGCTGGGGCAGGCGCCGGCCATGCAGGACGTGTTCCGCGCCATCGGGCGGCTGTCGCAGAGCACGGCCACGGTGCTGATCACCGGCGAGTCGGGTACCGGCAAGGAGCTGGTGGCCCGCGCGCTGCACAAGCATTCGCCGCGCGCTGGCGGGCCGTTCGTGGCCATCAACACCGCGGCGATCCCCAAGGATTTGCTGGAAAGCGAACTGTTCGGCCATGAGCGCGGCGCCTTCACCGGCGCGCAGGCGCAGCGGCGTGGCCGCTTCGAGCAGGCCGACGGCGGCACGCTGTTTCTTGACGAGATCGGCGACATGCCGCTCGACTTGCAGACGCGGCTGCTGCGCGTGCTCTCCGACGGCCAGTTCTACCGCGTGGGCGGGCACGGCGCGGTCAAGACCAGCACGCGCGTGATCGCCGCCACGCACCAGCACCTGGAGCAGCGGGTGGCGGAGGGCAGCTTTCGCGAAGACCTGTTCCATCGCCTGAACGTGATCCGCCTGCGCCTGCCGCCGCTGCGCGAGCGGCGCGAGGACATTGCCGCGCTGACGCGGCGCTTTCTGGTGCACGGCGCGCGCCAGCTGGGCGTGGAGCCCAAGCGCATTTCCAGGCCGGCGCTGGAGCGGCTGCAAGGATTCAGCTTTCCGGGCAACGTGCGCCAGCTGGAGAACATCTGCCACTGGCTCACGGTGATGGCGGCGGGGCAGGTGATCGAGCCCAAGGATTTGCCACCCGACGTGCTGGCGGGCACGCCCGATGCGGATGTGCCGCCGGGTGTGGCGGTGTTGCCGGTGGTGGCCAGCAGCGTGCCCGCTTGGACCGGTGAGCCGCTGCCCGCCATCGCGGCCGGTGATTCAGCCGACTGGGCGCTGGCGCTGGAGGCCGAGGCACATCGCCTGCTGGCGGCTGGTGCCGCCGACGTGTGGAGCCAGATCGTCCAGCGCGCCGAGGCCGGCCTGATCCGCGCCGCGCTGCGAGCCACGCACGGGCGGCGCATCGACGCCGCCCAGCGGCTGGGCATTGGCCGCAACACGCTCACGCGCAAGATTCAGGAACTGGGGCTGGGTGACTTGTAGCTTGGCGCTTGGTACTTGTCTTCAAAGTCCTCGCGCCGCGCTTTCATGTGTCGAAATTTCCGTTTCGGCGTACTGTTCAGGTTTTCAACCTATGGAGAGTTTCGTAAGTCAGGACAAGCCTAAGTCATGCCTTCACCTCATCCCGTCATTGCGGCGAAGGCCGCAATCCACACGGTGTCCGTGGGTCAACACCGTGTCAAGGTGACGCCCCATGGATTGCGGCCTTCGCCGCAATGACGAGGGGATATGAGGGGATTTTTCTGATGACCCGCGCTGTCGTGATTATTGAAAATATCAATAGTCACTCGCGCTGATCTGGCTGGGCGGCACGACTTTGGCACCATGAGCCGCCGCCTGGCCGCTGCGCCGCTTCAGTGCTTCTTGGCGGGCGCGCCGCAGGCGTACACGATGACCGCGGGCCAGCCCCGTCCGTCCAGGCCGAACAGGCGCAGCAGCGCGTCGTCGTGGTACGAGCCGATAGGCACGCCCGCCAGGCCCAGCTCGGCCGCTTGCAGCGCCAGCGCGCCCATCATGGCGCCGGCTTCCAGCAGCAGAAAGCGGCCGCCGCGTTCGCCGTACTTGCGCTGCAAGGCGTCGCTGGCGGCGGCCAGCAGCCACACGCTGGCCGGCGGCGTGGGCCAGTCGACCCCCAGGGCGCGGGCCATGTCGGGCCAGGGTGGTACCGGGCCCAGCGGCGTGAGCGCGTGGGTGGTCGGCGCATAGGCCACGCGCTGGCCCGCCAGTTCAGCCACGCCGGTCACCGCGTACAGCGCGCCCCAGGCCAGCAGCGGGTATTTGGCGCCGCCCGAGGGCAGGTGGCGCGTGCCGTCGGGCCGCGCGGCCAGCGGCAGCAGCAGGGTGCTGAGCTGCGCGGGCGTGAGCGGCGCCGGGCCAAAGGCGCGCCCGCTGGCCCGGCGCCCGTACAGCGGCGCCAGCGCCGACCGCGGCGGCGGCAGTGGCATGGCGGCCCGTGCATGGCGCGGCTGGGGGGCGCTGGCGGGACGAGCGGCGTCACGGCCGATGCGCTCGGCCATGCGCTCGGCCTGCGTGGGGTTGAGCGTGCCGTTCAACCAGAAGCGGTCGAACAGCGGTGCGGGGTCGTCGGCGGGCGCGGTCATCCAAGCGGGTGCGGCAGCGGGTTGGGAAAAGCGGTGTGCCGCCGGGCACCGGGGTAGCGCCATTCGGCGTCGTCGGTGCGTCCGCCCAGAAAAGGCGCGCGCTCATCGGCGTGCAGGGCGCTCAACTGGGGCGAGAGCGCGCGCATCACCACCAGGCCGGTGGCAGCCACGTCGGTGGTGGTCAGATCGCGGTACAGCACCTGAATGCCATGGGCGCGCAGCGCGGCCTGCAAGACCTGCAATTGCGCCAGCGGCGTGGCGGGTGGCGTGGCGGTTTCGGGCGGCGGCTGCCAGGGCGCGCGGTGTGCCAGCAGGGCGGTGCGCGGCCACAGCTCGGGCCGCAGGGTGTAGAAGGCCGCGTGTTCGTCGAACCGGCGCAGTTCGGCTGGCTCGGTGGGCAGCGGATGGGCGCGCGCGGCGCCTTGTGTGAGGTGCCGCACATAGGCCAGGCTTTGCGCCCATTCCTGTGCGGCCTTGTGCAACGCATCGGCCCGCGTGGCCCGGCAGGCCATGCCCAGCACCGGCCGTGGGCGCCCATCGCAGGCGATGCTGCCGGCCACGGCCACGACGGGGTGCGGGTTCCAGCGCTGCGTCAGATCGAACGCGTGTACTTGCCCATCGTGCCCATCCAGCGCGGCGATGGCGTGGCGCCAGCCCTCGGGCAAGGCGATTTCACGCCCACCCAGTCCGCACAGCCAGGTGACGGTGAGCGCATCACGCTCCAGCAGTTCCTGTACCGCGCGCAGCAGCGCCAGCCAGGGGCCTTGCGTGCCCGCGCGCTGCGCGGCCAGCCCGCTGCTGGTGGACGGCAGGCGCGCGCTGCCCATGCGCGGGCCCAGGCCCACCAGCTCTTGCGGAACCCACAGGCGCCGGTTGTCGTGCAGGCACCAGACGGGGGCGAACCAGTCGTCGGGGCCGGCATGCAGCGGCCATTGAAAGCCGGGCGTGTGGCGTTGGGCGTCGGAAAACAGGGCGAAGGCCGGTTCGTCCAGACGCTCCTGCGCTGGCAGGCTGGCGCGGCGGCGCAGCGGTAGCGGCACCTGGGCGGCCGCCAGGCGTTCCAGCGCCTCGGCGATGGCGCCGGCTTCGGCCTCGTGCGCGTTGGCCGCCACGGCGCCAGAAGGCGTTTGCCAGGCGTTGGAGCGGTCGGCTGGCACGCTGGCGTTGACCAGGTGGGGTACATCACAAGACTCGGGCGCCAGCCGGTGCACCGCCGGCACCAGGCCGGCGCGCGCGCTGGCGGCGCGCCGCAGCAGATGACGTGACAGCGGTGGCGCGGTGGTGCTCATTCCAATTTCAGAGGTTGTCCTCAAATTCATCGCGGTAAGCGATTGCCCCGGATCGGGTGTGCTGCAAGGCGCATTTCGCAGCCAATAGCCTGTGCTATTGGCAAGGGATGCAACGCCGCAGGGCGCCCGAGACCGGGGACAAGCACGGCGCGAGGTGTTTGGGGACAGCCTCTCGGATCAACGCCGCAATACCTTGTCATTGCTGCGAAGGCCGGAATCCAGACGGCGTGTGCGGGGAAAAACATGGATCCTGCGGCCTTCGCGTGGATGACGGTTATTGACGCCTTGACGTGGAAATGGAATCAGCTCAGCCACGCCAGCATCTCAAGCACGCTGACCGCCAGGGCCAGAACCAGCAAGCCGATGCCAATGGCCACGCCCTTGCCCGGGCGGCCTTGTGTGGCGCCGTAAACGTAGGCCGAGATGGCAACGAAGCCACCCACTGCCAGCAGCAGCGCCAGGCCGACAAGCTGCGCGTCTGCCTGGAACGACAAGCCAACCAGCGCCAGCAGCGCAGGGGCCGTGGCCCAGCCCAGCAGGCGCGCTCTGATGGTGCCGAGCTTGCGGTGGGGCTGAGGTGGTTCAGGTGGCGCGGCATGGCTGGTGTTGTCTGCCGTGCCCTGGCCTTTGGCCGCGCTGGCGAAGACCTCGCCAGCCAGCACGCTGGTGCCCAGCAGCGTGACCACGCAGGACGAGCAGGTGGTGGAGGTGGAGCCACCGCCGGCCACCGCGTGGGCGTCGGGGGCGACACGTGCTTGCGGATCGAACTGGTCGGGAAGGCGAAGCATGCGCGGGCTTTCAGGTCAGGTTAGGTCAGGGCGGGGGCGGCCCAGGGCAAATCGAGCCGGCCGCTGGTGGCTGGCTCGGGCAAGGCGCTGGCGCCGCACACCGGGCAGTGCGGCTGGCGGTACACCGCTTCGCGCTGGCTGGTCAGGGTGTGCAGGTTCAGGCTGGTGGTCTGTTCGATCCAGGCCAGCCGCGTGCGCTGGCCCGTGCTGGCGTGCAGAGCCTGTGCCAGCAGGGCGGCCACCAGCGGCCAGGCGGCCTGCGCGGCGGGTACCGGGGGCAGGGGCGCCTCGCCCCAGCGGTGCGCGATGCGGTGGCCCAGACAGGCCACGCACGCCGTGTCGCCGGGCACCACCAGCGGGCCAATGCACAGCGTGTGATGGTGCGCCAGATCCACCAGCAGGTGCGTGCCGCGTGGGGGCGCTTGCTGGTAGGCCGCCAGCGCCTGTGGCCAAGGGGCGTTGCTGCGGATCACCACGGTGAGGCGCGTGTCATCGCCTGCATCGTCGTCCGTGGTCAGCTCCAGCCCTGGCAGCGCGGTCAGCGCGGCCTGCAGCGCTGGCAGCGGCTCGCCCAGCCAGTGCAAGACCAGCCGTGCAGGGGTAGTCAAGGCGCTGGCCGGCACCAGTGCGCCGACATGCCGCAATTGCCGCACGGCGGCGGCGGTGCGGGCATCGGCCAGCAGGGCTTGCCAGCGGGACGGCTGGGTTTCAGGCGCTGCATGCCAGGCGGCCAGCACGGCCTGCGCGGCGGTGGTGTCGGGCAGTTCGTCGAGCCAGTAGCTTTCGTCGGCACCGCCGGACAGCAGCAGGCTGGTATCGACCAGCGACAATGTCCAGCACGGACTGTGTATCCATGAAGGTGGCGGGTGACGAGGCAAGGCGGACAAGAAGATGGAGTGAGCGGTTGGCCGACCCAGGCGGACGGCAAGCCAACATACCCGGTGGGTCGGGCCATGGCCTGGCTGGCGCTGCTGGGCGCTGTGTTCGTGCTGGGCTACTCTAGCACCAACGCCCGCGCCGCCTTGCTGCCCACGGTGGCGCGCCTGGGCGGCCCGTGGGACGCATGGCTGCCGTTCTGGCCCTGGACGCTGCTGCCCTATCTGAGCCTGAACCTGATCTACCCGTGCGCTTTGCTGGCGCAGCCCACGCGCGCGGCGCTGGACCGCTTGGCATTGCGCCTGGCAGCCGTGCAACTGGCGTGCCTGGCAGTGTTCTGGCTGTGGCCCACGGGCGCCACGCGCCAGCCGCCCGCGCTGACCGGGCCGTGGGGCTTGTTGTATGCGCAATTGCGCGCGTTCGAGCAGCCATTCAATCTCTTCCCCTCGCTGCACGTGGCCGTGCTGGTGCTGGCCTGGCACGCGCTGACGCCCGCGTTGCCAGCGGTGGCGCGCTGGGCATGGCACGGCTGGTGCGTGCTCATCCTGGTGTCCACGCTCACCACCTGGCAGCACGATCTGATCGACGTGGCGGGCGGCTTGGCCGTGGGCCTGGTGGCGCTTGCCTGGCGGCCACCCCGAATCAAGCGGTGCTTGTCCGGGGTCGGATAGCTGGCATCAGCCCAGCGTCACCGTCACCGGCGCGTGGTCGCTGGGCTTGGGCCACTTGCGCGGCGTGCGGTCAACGGCGCAGGCGGTGACCTGCGGCACCAGCGGCGCGCTGACCAGAATGTGGTCGATGCGCAGGCCGCGGTTCTTTTGGTAGCCGAGCATGCGGTAATCCCACCATGAGAAGCTCTTTTCCGGCTGCTCGAACAGGCGGAAGGTGTCCGTCAGGCCCAGGCCCAGCAGCGCCTTGAAGTGATCGCGCTCTTCGGTGGTGTGGTGAATGGTTTCGGCCAGCCCCACCGGGTCGTAGCTGTCGCGATCCTCGGGAGCGATGTTGAAGTCGCCCAGCAGCACCAGGCGCGGGTGCGCGGCCATCTCCTCGCGCAGCCAGTCACGCAGGCCCCGCAGCCAGCTCATCTTGTAGTCGAACTTGTCGGTGCCTGGCGCCTGCCCGTTGACGAAATAGCCGTTGACGATGCGCAGCGGCCCACCGGGGCCATCGACGGTGCCGGCGATGACGCGCGAGCTGTCATCGCTGAAGCCGGCGATGTTGCGCGCCACATCCGCCACTGGTGTGCGCGAGAGCAGGGCGACGCCGTTGTATGTCTTCTGGCCGAACGCGGCGGCCTCGTAGCCGGCTTCGCGCAGTACGTCGAACGGAAATTTGTCGTCCGTCATCTTCAGCTCCTGCAGCGCCAGCACATCGACCGGGTTAGCGGCCAGCCAGTCGAGTACGTGTTGCAGGCGGGCGGTGAGGGAGTTGACGTTCCAGGTGGTGAGCTTCATGCGGGCGATTGTGCCGGCTCGGCGCGCGCGCCCGATATTCGGCGGCCGATGTGAGGCCACAACGCGGCAGGCAAGCCGCCGCGGAGCGCTGGCGCCATGGGCGCAGGCCAGTTTTCATGGAGCGCGGGGCGCAGCAAGGTCGTGAACTCGGTGCGATGAGTTTGAGCCCAGCCTTTCGGCGAGAAGTCATCGACTTCGATGACTGGTGGTGACAGCTCAGCGCGCGCGCTTGCCCACCTCGTTGCCGATCAGTGCTCCGGCAGCCGCGCCGCCAACGGTGCCCGCGGTGCTGCCGAACAGCACGTTGCCCGCCACGCCGCCAGCCACGGCGCCGACGCCGGTGCCGATCTGCGCGTTGGTGGGCGAGGTGGAACAACCAGCGCCTGCCAGGCCAGCCGCCAGCACGACGGCGGTGCTCAGGTGGCGCATGCGGTATTGAATGGGTTGCATGAGGAACTCCTTTGTCGAATGGTTCAGCTTCGCAGCCAGCGGACGGGGCCGTGTGACCAATCCGTACCAACTGCAACGGTGAATCCACTGTGACTGCGAGTCCTGCACCTGCTCGTCAGCGGTTCGGGCATGCCCATGTCGGAGGCTGCCGACAGTACAAATTTCACATTTCGTGACTATTCATGCAGGCTGCTCGGGCCGCCAGCCCAGTGTTTTCCTGTGTGGATAGCTTTGAATTCAATAGCGGTCCGCCGACCGTCAACCACGCGCCGGCCGCACCGCGCTCTTGGGCCGGAAGGCCTTGCACACTGCGTCGTTGGTTTCCAGGTAGGGGCCGCCGATCAGGTCGATGCAATACGGCACGGCGGCGAAGATGCCGTGCACCTGCGGGTTGCCGGCGTTGTCCTTCAGGCCTTCCAGCGTCTCGGCAATCGCCTTGGGCTGGCCGGGCAGGTTGATGATCAGGCTCTGCCCGCGGATCACCGCCACCTGCCGGCTCAGGATGGCCGTGGGCACGAAGGCCAAGCTGATCTGGCGCATCTGCTCGCCAAAGCCGGGCATTTCCTTGTCGGCCACGGCCAGCGTGGCCTCGGGCGTCACGTCGCGCACGGCGGGGCCGGTGCCCCCGGTGGTCAGCACCAGCGCGCAGCCGGCGTCGACCAGTTCGACCAGCGTGCGGCTGATGCCCGCCTGGTCGTCGGGGATCAGGCGCGGCTCGAAGCTGATAGGGTTCTTCAGCGCCTTCGTCAGCCAGTCCTGCAGCGCGGGCAGGCCTTTGTCCTCATATGTGCCGCTGGAGGCGCGGTCGCTGATGGAAACGATGCCAATCTTGACGGGGTCGGCGTCCATGCTCATGAGATTGCTGTCCTCTGTCCTGAATGTTGGGTGGATCAGCCGGCGCGGGCGTCGTTGACGTAGCCCACGTCCTCGGCGTCGATGGGTTGCACCTCGGGCGGGTGAGCCTCGGCCTGCGTCAGCGCGGTGTTCACCAATTGGAACAGCTCGCGGAAGGCGCGGCTGTGGCGCTGCGCCTGGCCCTTGGCTTCGGCCTCCTTGGCAGCGTCGGGCGTCGGCGCATCCTTGCGCGCCTGGCGCACCAGCGCGCGCAACTGCTGCACGTCGGTGTCGGGGAACTGCGTCACCCAGGCGTTCACGGCGGCGTCTTCGGCGATCAGGCGCTCGCGCCAGCGCTCGGCCGCGTGCAGGCGCATGGTGTCGGCGGCGGGGCCACGGCGCTGCTCTTCCAGCGCGGCGCGCACGGCGGCCAGTTGTTCTTCATCCAACTGGCGCATCAGCTTGCCCACGTACTGGCTCTGGCGGCGCTTGCCCTCGAAGTTGGTGATGCGCTTGAGTTCTTCCAGGCCATCGACCAGCTTGGTGGGCAGCTCGAGCGGCTCGAACAGATCACGCCGCAGCGTCAGCAGCGCCTCGCCCAGCGCCTGCAGCTCGGCGCTTTGCGCCTTCAGCTCGGTCTTGCTGGGGCCGTCGCCGCGCATCTCGGCCTTGAGCTGTTCGTCCAGCTCGCTGCCTTCGGCGACAAACTGGCCGCGAACGAAATAGCCTCTTTTGGGTTTGCGAGACATGCGGTAACTTGGAAACGGGCGTTCAATCGTAAACAAATGGCCGCGGAGCAGGCCAAGCCAGAACGCCGTGGTCGGGGTCTCCCCGACCACCAGCGTTGTCCCCCTCAGGGGGAAGGCGCCGCAGGCGACTCAGGGGGAGCGTCAGTATGATGCCACCATGCAAGACACATCCAAGCCCCTGGCGGGCTTTTCTTATTCCCGCGCCTTCTTCGAAGAGCTGGTCGACACCGCGCTGGCGCATGCCAAGAAGCTGGGCGCCACCGACGCCGGCGCCGAGGCGTCGGAGGGCTCGGGCCTCAGCGTGAGCGTGCGCAAGGGCGAGCTGGAGACGGTGGAGCGCAACCGCGATAAGTCGCTGGGCGTGACGGTGTACTTGGGCCAGCGGCGCGGCAATGCCAGCACGTCGGACTTCTCGCGCGCCGCCCTCGAGCAGACGGTGCAGGCGGCCTACGACATCGCGCGCTTCACGGCCGAAGACCCGGTGGCCGGCCTGCCGGACGAGGCCGACATCGCCCAGCCGAAGGAGCAGCGCGACCTGGACCTGTTCCACCCCTGGCCCATCACCAGCGAGCAGGCGGCCGAGATGGCGCTGGCCTGCGAGCGCGCGGCGCTGGCGGTGGACAAGCGCATCACCAACAGCGAGGGCGCGGGCGTGTCGGCGCAGCAAAGCCATTTCTTCAGCGCGCACACGCACGGTTTTCGCGGCGGTTATGCCAGCTCGCGCCACAGTTTGTCGGTGGCGCCGATTGCGGGCAAGGGCAGTGACATGCAGCGCGACTACTGGTACAGCTCGGAGCGCAACGCTTGCAACCTGGCCGCGCCCGAGGCCGTGGGCCGCTACGCCGCCGAGCGCGCGCTGAGCCGGCTGAAGAGCCGCAAGATCGGCACGCGCCAGTGCCCGGTGCTGTTCGAATCGCCTCTGGCTGCCGGCCTGCTGGGCAGCCTGACGCAGGCGCTGAGCGGTGGAGCGTTGTACCGCAAGACCTCGTTCCTGGTTGATTCACTGGGCAAGCCGGTGCTTCCCAAGCACATCGACGTGGTGGAAGACCCGTTCGTCGTCGGCGGCAAGGGATCGTCACCGTTCGACGAGGAGGGCGTGCGCGTGAAGGCGCGCAAGGTGGTGGATGCGGGGCGGGTGGAGGGCTACTTCCTCAGCACCTATTCGGCGCGCAAGCTGGGTATGAAGACCACCGGCAACGCGGGCGGCTCGCACAACCTCACGCTGTCGTCGCGCCTGACGCGCGCGGGCGACGACCTGGACGCCATGCTGCGCAAGCTGGGCACCGGCCTGTTCGTGATCGAGCTGATGGGCCAGGGCGTGAACTACGTGACGGGCGACTATTCGCGCGGCGCCAGCGGCTTCTGGGTAGAGAACGGCCGCATCGCCTACCCGGTGCAGGAGATCACCATCGCCGGCAACCTGCGCGAGATGTTCATGGGCATCCAGGCCGTGGGTGCCGATACCTACACCTACGGCTCGAAGACCGTGGGTTCGGTGCTCATCGACAAGATGACGGTGGCGGGCAACTGAGCTTGGGGCGGTTGGCCATGGACTGCTTTCCTGGCCGGCTGCCCAAGGATGGTGAACGATCAACTGCCGTTTCTATTGACGTTTTCAAAAATCACGACAGCACGGACCATCAGTAAAAAAACCTCACATTCCCTCGTCATTGCGGCGAAGGCCGCAATCCATGGAGCGTCACCTTGACACGGCATTCACCCACGGACACCGTGTGGATTGCGGCCTTCGCCGCAATGACGGGATGAGGTGATGGCATGGCATAGGCTTGTCCTGAATTACGAAACTCTCTCAAGAAAACGTTTTGTAAGTCATTGATTTTCTTCAGGTGCACCGGCCCTGCTGGCGGGGTTGGGTTGCTCAATAGGGTTACTGCACCATCATGATCCGCCGTTGCTCGCGTTGGGGCATGGCGGCGGGCTCATGCATGGGTGGAGCGGGGCGCTGCAGGCCACCGCCCAGCTCGCCGGGCGAGAAGGCACGTGGTGAGGGCATGGCGGGCGCGCGCATTTGCAGCTCGCGCAAGCGCTCTTGCTGCTGGCGCTGCAGTTGCTGCTGCATGCGCTGCTGCTCCGCCATGGCGCCGCCCTGATTGACCAGCGCGGGCGGTGGGCCGTGGCGCAGGTAGCGGTCGCGTTCCATCATGTCGGGGCCAGGCCGTGGGTTGACCGGGGGCTGGAACACGCGGCGCCTGTCGTCGCCGCGCGGCATGCTGGGCAACGGTGGGGGCAGTATGCCGCGATCAGCGCCGATGCGCGTGTCGCGCGGGTCGGTCATGCCATGGCGGTCGGGGCGTGGCATGGGCAGTGGCAAAGACGATGGCGGCGGCGCCTGGGTGGATACCCCCGGCACATACGCCCGTGGGGGTGGCGTGATGATGCGGGTGCCCGTGAGCGCGCCGGAAGGCAGGCGGCTGCCATCGCCATGGCGCGGTCGCCGGTCGCGCTTGCCACCACCGAACTGATCGATCGGTGCCACGCTGATGGCTCCGGGACGGCGCTGGAAGTGGTAGCCATCGTTGGCTGGTCGTCGCACGCGGCCATCGCCCCAGTTCAAGCCGCGCCAATAGCGGTCGCTGGCGTGGTAGTGCGGATGCCAGGGCTCGCCCGGCGCCAGGGGGAACCACGCGGCGCCAGGGCTGCCCACCGACAGACTCCAGTTGTCGCCGCTCATGAAGGCCACCAGCGCCGGTGCATACACCGGCCGCGGGCCGAAGCTGCCAGGCACCCAGGCCCAGCGCGGGCCAATCTGCGCCCAGCGGCCGTAGTGCGAGGGCGCGAAACCCCAGGGCGCATCGTCCACCCAGGTCCAGCCCCAGGGATCGACCCAGGCCCAGCGGCCGTAACGGTAGGGCGCCCAGTCCGACACGCTGACCCGCGGGTACCACACGGGGCCGTAGGTGGCGTCCCGCGCCCATTCACCATGGGCGTCGAGCTGGTGGTAGCCGGGCATGTCGCGCGGCACGTAGCGGGCCGAGCTTGAGCGGTCTTCCAGCGCGTTGCGCTGGGCTACCCACTGGTCGAACCCGTCGCGGTAGGCCGCGCCCCCGCGCTGGACGATCTGCAGATCGCGGCCAGTGAACAGCATCTGCTGGTGCTGGTCCATGGTGGTGGACTGGCCGGCTTCGCCATACACCGTGGCCGTGCCGGCATGCACGGTGACGCGCGTGGTGTCGGCGCGCCGATCAACGTCCACCCGGTATTCGCCGGCCTGGTTGGCCACCACGGCCAGGTGCGGCGTGTCGATCTCGACGCGCTCGCCCGGTTGCAACCGACGCACGCGCACCGAGGCCGTGCCGTCCATCAGCGCGACCTGCGTGGTGTCGTCGTTCAGCGCGGTCACGCTCAGGTCGGCTGGGCCGGTCAGGCGCAGGGCCGTCTCGCCGCCGTGCAGTTCGGCGCGTGCACCGGGGTCGGTGACGATGCGGGTGCCGGTGGTCACCGGCCAGTTGATGGAAGCGGGTGCAAAGCGCTGCCCGTCGGTGGCGATCTGCACGGCGCCTTCGGCGGCGCTGACGTAGGCCACGCGCGAGGGTGGGTCGGCCTGCGCCCAGCCCAGCAGGGGAGAGGCCAGCAGTAATGCGCCGCCAAGCCAGCGGCGCCAGGGCAAGGATGTGGGTTGCGTCATGGTGGTGAGAGGCCTTGAGGGAACAAAGCGTTCCTACCTTCTCACAACGCGCCGGCCAGGAGTTTGGTTTGCCGGGCTTGGCCCTGCCGTGCAAAGCCTTGGCAGATTGTGCAAGCAAATGTCATTTCATTTTCACTTTCCTTGCAAGGGCAGATGGATTCCAGCTTCCGCTGGACAAGCCTATGTCATGCCTTCACCTCATCCCGTCATTGCGGCGAAGGCCGCAATCCACACGGTGTCCGTGGGTGAATGCCGTGTCAAGGTGACGCTCCATGGATTGCGGCCTTCGCCACAATGACGAGGGGATGTGAGGGGGGATCCGGGGCAATCGCTTACCGCGATGAACTTGAGGACAGTCTCTGAGGCTGAAAGCCAAGCGCGGCGCGAGGAGTTTGTGGTCCGCCTTTCAGGGGGGCATGGGGCGGCCCGGTGTTCAGGAGCCGCGCCCGAAATCGCCACTCAGCCCGAGTACGGCACGCTCGCCACGGTGCTGGTCGAGCGCTGTACCTCCACCCAGCGGCGCACGCGCTCGGCATCGGCCAGGCGGCTGTATCTGCCGGACGAATCCAAAAACACCATGATCAGCTTGCGGCCCGCCACCTGGGCCTGCATCACCAGGCACCGGCCCGCTTCGGAGATGTAGCCGGTTTTCTGCAGGCCGATCCGCCATTCGGGGTCGTGCACCAGGCGGTTGGTGTTGTTGTACTGAAGCACGCGGCTGCCCACCGCCACTTCATAGCCCGTTGACGTGGAGAGCTGACGCAACAGCGGATCCTGCGAGGCCGTGTGCACCAGCGTGGCCAGGTCGTAGGCGCTGGAGCGGTTGGCGCTGGAAAGCCCCGTGGGTTCGACGTAGCGGGTGTCTTTCATGCCCAGCATGATCGCGCGGGCGTTCATCAGGCTCACGAAGCGTTGCAGCCCGCCCGGGAACGTGCGGCCCAAGGCATGGGCGGCGCGGTTCTCGCTGGACATCAAGGTCAGGTGCATCAGCTCGCCACGGGTCAGGGTGGTGCCCACGGCCAGGCGCGAGCGACTGCCTTTCTCGGTGTCGACGTCTTCCCCGGTGATGGTGATCAGTTCGTCCAGCGGTAGCTGGGCGTCGGACACGATCAGGCCCGTCATCAGCTTGGTGAGCGAGGCGATGGGCAGCACCGCGTGGTCGTTCTTGCTCAGCAACACCTCGTGCGTGTCCTGGTCAAGCACCAGCGCCACGCTGGACTTGAGGTCGAGCGGATCATCCACCGCGTGCAGGCCCGCCATTTGCCCGAACGACAGGCGTGGCGGGCGCGCTTCACGCTTGGCTTGCGCCACTGGCCGCATGGACAGGCGCGTGCGCTGCGCCGCCACGCGGCCGGCACGCTCTTGCGCGCGGCTGTTGCGCGCGGTTACGGCCGGCTTGCCACCACGGCGGGTGGCGGTTTGGGCGGCTTTCTTGTCAGTGCGAGCGGCCCTCTTGGCGGTTGCCTGGCGGGTTGGCGCCGCCTTGCGTGCCGCTGTGGACTTGGCGCTGGCCTTGGGTGCTGCCTTGGATGCGGTGGCCGGCTTCGATTTGGCGGGTGCGGATTTGGCTTGTTTCTTGGCCGGTGCCGCCTCAACCGGCGTCCAGGCGGAAAGTGAAAGTCCAAGAACCAGGCCAGCCGAAACCAGCCCCATTCCCACTCCTTGATGCCAAGTCGTCAACCACCGTCCGAGTGCACCACGCATTGCCATTCCCCAAGCCAGACCACCAATGGGAACAAAGTGTACTAAAACTAAAAAATAGAAGCAATATCATCGACTTGCGTCTACTTCTTCAACTGGTGCAACAGTTAACCCGCTTAAGCCTAGCCTTGGGCGGCCACACGGTCAGATTTGTCGTGTAACTTGTTGAGGGCACTCAGATAAGCCTTGGCCGAGGCGACGATGATGTCGGGGTCTGCGCCCACGCCGTTGACCACCCGGCCCGAGCTTTGCAGGCGCACCGTGACCTCGCCCTGGCTCTCGGTGGAGCCGCTGATGGCGTTGACCGAATACAGCACCATCTCGGCGCCGCTTTTCACGTGTGACTCGATGGCCTTCATCGAGGCGTCCACGGGTCCGTTGCCCTGCGACTGGCCGCGTACCTCTTCACCGCCCACGGTGAACACGATCTCGGCCTGCGGCATCTCGCCGGTTTCGCTGTGCTGCGACAGCGAGATGAAGCCGTAGTGCTCCTTCTCGGCGGTCACGCTTTCGTCGCTCACCAGCGCCAGGATGTCCTCGTCGAAAATCTCGCTCTTGCGGTCGGCCAGATCCTTGAACTTGGCGAACGCGGCTATGATCTCGCCTTCGGATTCGAGCATCACGCCCAGCTCCTGCAGGCGCTGCTTGAAGGCGTTGCGGCCGCTGAGCTTGCCCAGCACGATTTTGTTGGCGCTCCAGCCCACGTCCTCGGCGCGCATGATCTCGTAGGTGTCGCGCGCCTTCAGCACGCCGTCCTGGTGGATGCCGCTGGCGTGCGCGAAGGCGTTGGCGCCCACCACGGCCTTGTTGGGCTGCACCACGAAGCCGGTGGTGTGGCTCACCATCTTGCTGGCCGGCACGATCTGCGTGGTGTCGATGTCGACCTCAAGGCCGAAGTAATCGCGCCGCGTTTTCACCGCCATCACGATTTCTTCGAGCGAGCAGTTGCCCGCGCGCTCGCCCAGGCCGTTGATGGTGCATTCGACCTGGCGCGCGCCGCCAATCTTCACGCCCGCCAGGCTGTTGGCCACCGCCATGCCTAAGTCGTTGTGGCAGTGCACCGACCAGATGGCCTTGTCGCTGTTGGGCACCTTCTCGCGCAGCGTCTTGATGAAGTTCCCATACAGCTCGGGAATCGCGTAGCCCACGGTGTCGGGGATGTTGATGGTGGTGGCGCCTTCGTTGATTACGGCCTCGCAGATACGGGCCAGAAAGTCGATGTCGCTGCGGTAGCCGTCCTCGGCGCTGAACTCGATGTCGCCCATCAGGTTGCGCGCGAAGCGCACCGCCAGCCTGGCCTGCTCGAACACCTCGTCCTCCGTCATGCGCAGTTTTTTCTCCATGTGCAGCGGGCTGGTGGCGATGAAGGTGTGGATGCGCCCGCGGTTGGCGCCCTTCAGCGCCTCGGCGGCGCGGGCGATGTCGCGGTCGTTGGCGCGCGAGAGCGAGCACACCGTGGAGTCCTTGATCGCCTCGGCGATCGACTTGATGCACTCGAAATCACCGTTGGAGCTGGCGGCGAAGCCCGCCTCGATCACGTCCACCTTCAGTCGTTCGAGCTGGCGCGCGATGCGCAGCTTCTCGTCGCGCGTCATGCTGGCGCCGGGCGACTGTTCGCCATCGCGCAAGGTGGTGTCGAAGATGATGAGCTTGTCGGTCATGATGAGGATGTACTCCAAAGGTAGGTGACTGAAATCCCGCTAGCGCAAAGTTCTTGAACCAAACAAAAAGGCCCGCTGCGGGTGCAAACGGGCCTTTACAGGAAAAAGTCGCGCGCGCTACCGATCCCGCCCGTTCGGCGTTGCCAGTAGTAGAGCCAGCGACTTGTTCATAAGGGCGCAAATGTAGCACATGGAATAACGGCCGCGCACACTGGGGATTTCACCAAGACCGCCGGTCAGTCGTGGTGCAGCCCGCGCTCGTCGGGCTCGTCGGTCGAGGTGCTGACGATGCTGGCGTGCTGCCCCTTGGCGCGCCGCCAGGCGTAGATGACGTAGCCCGACAGCGCATAGCCCACGAACAGCACGAACAGCATGGTGGCCGGCTCGATGCTGATGACGGCAAACAGCAGCGCCACCAGCACCAGCACCACGAAGGGCACGCTGCGGCGTCCGCCGAAATCCTTGAAGCTGTAGTACGGGATGTTGGTGACCATGGTCAGCCCCGCGAACAGCGTGACGGCGAACATGATCCACGCCAGGTCGGCCCGCACGATGGGCTCGCCGCCGAATACCGAGATCAGCGCCTTGAACAATGGCACCTCGCGGTGCGCCACCAGCATGGCGCTGGTCAGCCAGATGAAGCCCGCCACCAGCGCCGCCGCGGCTGGCGACGGCAGTCCCTGGAAGTAGCGCTTGTCCACCACCGAGGTGTTGACGTTGAAGCGCGCCAGCCGCAGCGCCGCGCAGGCGCAGTAGACGAAGGCGGCGATCCAGCCCCAACGGCCCAGCGGGCGCAGCGCCCACTCGTAGGCCAGCAGCGCCGGCGCGGCGCCAAAGCTGACCATGTCGGACAGCGAATCCATCTGCTCGCCGAAGGCGCTTTGCGTGCCGGTCATGCGCGCCACGCGGCCGTCCAGGCTGTCGAGCACCATGGCCGCGAAGATCCCCGTGGTGGCCAGGTTGAAATGGCCATTGATGGCCATCACGATGCCGTAGAAGCCGCCGAACAGCGCCGCCAGCGTGAACAGGTTGGGCAGCACGTAGATGCCCTTGCGGCGACGGCGCGGCAAGTGTGCGGGTTCGTCCTGGACAGGGGATGAGGATGGTTCTGGATCAGTCATCAAATCTGGTTCTGATGCTCGCCTGCAAAGCGCAAGCAGCTATGAAATCAAGAGTAAACCAGCAGGGCAGCCAGCCTTGCCAGTGTAACGAATCGCAGCAACGAAAAAGGCCACGCAAACGTGGCCTTCCTCTGCATCTCCGCAGCGATCAGGTCAACAAGATCAGTTGCGGCTCTGGTCCACCAGCTTGTTCTTGGCGATCCAGGGCATCATGGCGCGCAGCTTCCCGCCTACCACTTCGATGCTGTGGTCGGCCGTGTTGCGGCGGCGGGCCGTCATGCTGGGGTAGTTCAGGCGGCCTTCCTGGATGAACATCTTGGCGTAGTCGCCGTTCTGGATGCGCTTGAGCGCGTGGCGCATGGCCTTGCGGCTTTCCTCGTTGATCACCTCGGGGCCGGTCACGTACTCGCCGTACTCGGCGTTGTTGCTGATCGAGTAGTTCATGTTGGCGATGCCGCCTTCGTAGATCAGGTCGACGATCAGCTTCAGCTCGTGCAGGCACTCGAAGTAGGCCATCTCGGGCGCGTAGCCGGCTTCCACCAGGGTCTCGTAGCCCATCTTGATCAGCTCGACGGCGCCGCCGCACAGCACGGCCTGCTCGCCGAACAGGTCGGTCTCGGTCTCTTCCTTGAAGTTGGTCTCGATGATGCCGGCCTTGCCGCCGCCGTTGGCCATGGCGTAGCTCAGGGCCAGGTCACGCGCCTTGCCGCTCTTGTCCTGGTGCACGGCCACCAGGTGGGGCACGCCGCCGCCCTGGGTGTAGGTGTTGCGCACGGTGTGGCCGGGGGCCTTGGGCGCGACCATCCACACGTCGAGGTCGTCGCGCGGCACGACCTGGTTGTAGTGCACGTTGAAGCCGTGGGCGAAGGCCAGCGAGGCACCCTTCTTGATGTTGGGGGCCACGTTGTTGGTGTAGACCTCGGCGATTTGCTCGTCGGGCAGCAGGATCATCACCACGTCGGCCGACTTCACGGCGTCGTTGACCTCCATCACCGTCAGGCCAGCCTTCTCGACCTTGGGCCAGCTGGCGCCGCCCTTGCGCAGGCCGACGACGACCTTGACGCCGCTGTCGTTCAGGTTCTGCGCATGCGCATGGCCCTGCGAGCCGTAGCCGATGATGGCGACGGTCTTGCCCTTGATCAGGCTCAGGTCGCAGTCTTTGTCGTAGAAAACTTTCATTTTTTTCTCCTGTCAAAAAAGGGAAGCCGTCAGTGCCGGCCCTGGGATACCACTGGATGCCGGCGCTGATGCACCACGGCGATCACGCGCAGAAAGTGATCGTGCCGGCGATAGAAAACCGAATAGGGAAAACGGCGCAGTGGAAACACGCGTCGCCCCACTGAAAGCGGAGTGCCAAGCTCGGGAAACTCGCACAGGATTGCGGCTACGCGCTCGAACTCAGTCAGATACAAGCCCGCCAGCTTTTCACCTGCCTGCTCCCGATAGAACCGCATGGCTTGGGTCAGGTCGTCGGCGGCGGCACTGCTCAATTGCAGGGTCAGCACGGCTCGGCCCGCAATTTCGCCACCACTGCGCCACCATCCAGCCATGCATCACCGTCGCGCGCCATCGCTGCCTCGCGGCGCTCGCACTCCGCGTCCCAGGCGAGTGCCCATTCGGCATCGCGGTCCAGACTGGCGATCAACTGGTTCAGCAAGTGCTGGCGCTGTTCGGCGGGCAGGGCCAGTACCTGGGCTTCGAGATGGTCAAACGTGGTGGACATGGATGAACCTCCGGTGGGTTGATGCGCCGCGCCAAATCATAGGCGCGGCTGGCCGCACCCCGCTCAGACCCTCAACAGGCGCTCGCCACGCCCGATCCCGCTGGCGCCGGTGCGCACGGTCTCCAGGATCGCCGTCTTGTCGATGGCGTTCAGGAAGGCTTCGTTCTTGCCCTGGTCGCCGGTCAGCTCGATGGTGTAGCTCTTGTCGGTGACGTCGATGATGCGGCCGCGGAAGATGTCGACCATGCGCTTCATCTCCTCGCGCTCCTTGCCGACGGCGCGCACTTTCACCATCATGTGCTCGCGCTCGATGTAGGCGCCCTCGGTCAGGTCGACCACCTTCACCACCTCGATCAGGCGGTTCAGGTGCTTGGTGATCTGCTCGATGGTTTCGTCGGAGCCGCGCGTCTGGATCGTCATGCGCGAGAGGCTTGCGTCCTCGGTCGGCGCGACGATGAGTGATTCGATGTTGTAGCCGCGGGCCGAGAACAGGCCCACCACGCGGGACAGCGCGCCCGCCTCGTTTTCAATCAATACGGCAATGATGTGTTTCATGTGAGTCCTCTTTTCGCCGCCCTCCACCGCGCACGGTAATGCGCGGGCTTGGCGGTCAATAGATTCGTCCGGGAACGATGGTTTATATAAAAACAATAGCTGCTAGCGCCCGTCAGTAAAGGATTTCAGATGTTTTTTTCTTGAAATCCTTGCTGGGCAAGCGCAACCCACTATAGGTTCAGGAGCGTCCGGTGTTCACGCTGAACGCTGATCGCCGAACGCCGAACGCTCAACCGCTGTTTCACAGGTCTTCCGCGCCCAGCAGCATCTCGGTCAGGCCCTTGCCGGCCTGCACCATCGGGAACACGTTTTCGGTGGGGTCGGTGCGGAAGTCCATGAACACGGTGCGGTCCTTGAGCTTGCGCGCCTCGCGCAGCGCCGGCTCCACGTCCTGCGGCCGCTCGATCAGCATGCCGACGTGGCCAAACGCCTCGGCCAGCTTCACGAAGTTGGGCAGTGCGTCCATGTAGCTGTGGCTGTAGCGGCCGGAGTATTCAATCTCCTGCCACTGGCGCACCATGCCGAGGTAGCGGTTGTTCAGCGAGACGATCTTGATCGGCGTGTTGTACTGCAGGCAGGTGGACAGCTCCTGAATGCACATCTGCACCGAGCCTTCGCCCGTCACGCAGTACACCTCGCTGTCGGGCTTGGCCAGCTTGATGCCCATGGCGTAGGGAATGCCTACGCCCATGGTGCCCAGGCCGCCGGAGTTGATCCAGCGGCGCGGCTCGTTGAACTTGTAGAACTGCGCTGCCCACATCTGGTGCTGGCCCACGTCGGAGGTCACGTAGGCGTCGGCGTCCTTGGTCATCTCCCACAGCGTCTCGATGACCTTCTGCGGCTTGATGACGTCGGTGTTGGCGCGGTCGTACTTCAGGCAGTCGCGGCTGCGCCAATCCTCGATGGTCTTCCACCAGTCGGCCAGCGCGGCCTCGTCGGGCTTGGCGGCGTTTTCGCGGATCATGCCGATCATCTCGGTCAGCACGTCCTTCACGTCGCCGACGATGGGCACGTCGACCTTCACGCGCTTGGAGATGCTGGACGGGTCGATGTCGATGTGGATGATCTTGCGCTCGTTCTGCGCGAAGTGCTTGGGGTTGCCGATCACGCGGTCGTCGAAGCGCGCGCCCACGGCCAGCAGCACGTCGCAGTTCTGCATGGCGTTGTTGGCTTCCCAGGTGCCGTGCATGCCCGGCATGCCCAGGAAGCGCCGGTCGGTGGCCGGGAAAGCGCCCAGGCCCATCAGCGTGTTGGTGACCGGGTAGTTGAGCAGATCGACCAGCGCGCGCAGCTCGGCCGTGGCATCGGCCAGCAGCACGCCGCCGCCGGTGTAGATGTAGGGGCGCTTGGCGTTCAGCAAGAATTGCAGCGCCTTGCGAATCTGCCCGCCATGCCCTTTCTTGACGGGGTTGTACGAGCGCATTTCCACCTTGTCGGGATAGCCCTTGTAGGTGGTCTTGTTGAACGACACGTCTTTCGGGATATCGACCACCACCGGGCCGGGGCGGCCCGAGCGCGCGATGTGGAAGGCCTTTTTCATCACGTCGGCCATGTCGCGCACGTCCTTCACCAGGAAGTTGTGCTTGACCACCGGGCGCGTGATGCCCACGGTGTCGCACTCCTGGAAGGCGTCCAGGCCGATGGCGGCGGTGGGCACCTGGCCGGTGATGATCACCATCGGGATCGAGTCCATGTACGCCGTGGCGATGCCGGTGATCGCGTTGGTCACGCCGGGACCGGAGGTGACCAGCGCCACGCCCACGTCGCCCGTGGCGCGCGCGTAGCCGTCGGCGGCGTGCACGGCGGCCTGCTCGTGGCGCACCAGCACGTGCTGGATGGTGTCCTGCTTGTAGAACGCGTCGTAGATATGCAACACCGCGCCGCCGGGATAGCCCCAGACGTATTTCACCCCTTCGGCCTGGAGGGCCTTGACGAGGATTTCAGCGCCACGGAGTTCTTGGGAGGAGGTGCCGGCGGATGCGGCGGCGGCCGATTTGAGTTCGGCTTTGGAGACTTCCATTTTGAGATCAACCTTTCGAGAATTTCTCTAACGAAATACCTTGGGTGCCCCTTGCCAGCCCTCGTGAGGCCGCTTCAGGACTTGAGACCATGCGCCATGGGCGACTGAATTCCGTCGCCGGACGATGACCCGTTTGCCTTTTTTGACTGCAAGGCGGATTATCGCACTGCAACATGGCCTTTGTCAGCACAAAAGACCCGATGCCATAATCGCGCCCAGAAAAATGCGGCCAGACAGTCCCTGACGCCGCCTTCAGCACTCACTTCCCGCGGTCCGGCGCTCACTGCCGCTTGACGTCCTTGGCTACCGAACAAGAACTTTCCGATTTCCTCAAAAGCGTCGAGAAGCGGGCGTTCAAGCGCGCGGTCTACCACGTGCGCGACGAGGACGCCGCGCTGGACATCGTGCAAGACAGCATGATGAAGCTGGCCGAGCACTACGGCGACAAGCCTCCGGCCGAGCTGCCGCTGCTGTTCCAGCGTATCCTGTCGAACAGCACGCTGGACTGGTTCCGCCGGCAGAAAACGCGCAACGCCTTGTTTTCGAACATGAGCGACTTCGACTCGCCCGATGGCGACGGCGATTTCGACCTGCTGGAGGCCTTTGCTGGCGCCGACGATTCGCAGCGGATCGAAAGCGCGGAGGATTCCACGCGACGCGCCCAGATCCTGCGGGAGATCGAGTTACAAATACAGGCTCTTCCCAACCGTCAACGCGAGGCGTTTCTGATGCGTTATTGGGAGGAAATGGATGTTGCTGAAACGGCGGCGGCCATGGGTTGTTCGGAGGGCAGCGTGAAGACGCATTGCTCACGCGCGGTCCAGGCGCTTGCCAAGGCATTGCGAGCCAGGGGAATCCTGCCATGAACACCCACTACAACCACCAGCACCACGATACCCTGCAAAACCGTTTTGGCTTGCGCGTGGCGGCCCGCCTGTCGGCTGGCGCTGAATCGCTGCCGCACGACATTGGCGAGCGCCTGCGCGTGGCGCGCCAGCAGGCCCTGGCGCGGCGCAAGCAGCCCGTGGCGTCGCTGCGCCAGCAGACCGCCACGGACGTGCTGAGCCACGGCGCCACGGCCACGATGGGCTTTGGTCATGACGGCCTGGGATTCTGGGGGCGGCTGGCTTCCGCCGCGCTGGTGCTTGCCCTGGCCGTTGGCCTGGTCACCATCAACCTGGTGCAGGAGGACGGCCGCACCATGGAAGTGGCCGACCTGGACGCGGCCCTGCTGACGGACGATCTGCCGCCCGAGGCGTATGCCGACCCGGGTTTTCTGCAGTACCTGAAGTCCGACGCCGGGGCCGCGCGTACATCCAGCCGCTGACCTGACGCAGTTGCCTGCCCGCTTGCCTTGATGCGCCGTTTGTTTCCAGTTCTCGTTGCCGCATGCGGCGCCATGTTGTTGGCGCCCGTGTCCGCGCAAGCGCAGCCGGACGAGGTGGTGCTGGCCCAGGCCGCGGGCACCATGGCCTGGCGCGGCCTGACGGCCGAGCAGCAAGCCGCGCTGCAGCCCTTGCAAAAACTGTGGCCAAGCCTGGGCGCCGACCAGCAGCGCAAATGGGTGGCGCTGGCGTACAACTTCAACCGCATGACGCCCGACGAGCGTGCCACGCTGCAAAGCCGCATGAAGGAATGGGCACGCCTGACGCCCGCGCAGCGGACACAGGCCCGCCTCAATTTTGGCGAGGTGCAACGCCGCGTGCCCGCCGACGAGCGGCGCGCCAAATGGGAGGAGTACCAGGCGCTGCCCATCGAGGAGCGCGAGCGCCTGGCCAGCGACCAGCCCAAGCCCCTCAAGAGCGCGGCCCCCGCGCTTCGGCCCACACGGCCTGCGGTGTCGGCTGGCGTGCCTTCTGGCGCGGCGCCCGCGCAGACCACGCCACCCGTGAATCGCCATACACTCCTGCCCGAGCGCGCGCCGGCAAGCCGTTGATGGCGCTGCCACGGCCGGGCGGCTGAACCTATTGAGATTTTCAAAAATCACGACAGCGCGGGCCATCAGAAAGAAATCTCCCTCTCCCTCTGGGAGAGGGTTGGGGTGAGGGCAAGCGGCGTGTCATGAATTACGAAATTTTCAATAGAAACGGCAGTTGACCGCTCGCCATCCTTGGACAACTGGCATGAGCACTGACTTTCACAGCTTCGATCACATTCACCTGTTGGGTGAGCGTGCTATGCACCCGATCGCACCGCGCTGGCTCGCTGCCCAAGCCGCGTTGTTCGTCCTTGCAGGCACAAATCCGCCGCGCGGCCCGGTCCTTCACCCAACTCCTGCTGCATGAATTCGCCCGTCACTCCGGCCGTCGCCGCCCTTGGCGCTCCATCGCTTCGCGCGCCTTCCTTGCGCCGCCGCATGGCCTGCTGGCTGTATGAAGGCACGCTGCTGTTCGGCGTGGTCGTGCTGCCGGGGCTGATCTTCGGCATCGTGACCAACACGCGCCACGCCATGGACAACCGGCATGGCTTGCAGGCGCTGGTGTTCGGCGTGCTGGCGCTGTACTTCATCTACTTCTGGTGCAAGGGCCAGACCCTGCCCATGAAGACGTGGCACATCCGCGTGGTCGACCGCCGGGGCCAGCCGTTGCGCTGGCCGCGCGCTTTGCTGCGCTACGTGCTGGCGTGGGCGTGGTTTCTGCCGCCGCTGGCCGTCATGGCGCCGTTCAAGCTGACGGGGGGCGAGGTCGCCGTGCTGCTGCTTGGCTGGGTCGCGGTCTGGGCCTTGCTGAGCCGCTTTCACGCGCGGCAGCAGTTCTGGCACGACGTGCTGGCCGGCACGCGGCTGATCGACGTGCAGCCCGACGTGTCGCGCCGGCGCGCTTGATATCGTGTGACATTCAAACAATGACCAATGGCCGCGGCTGGCGCCGCATGACGAATGCGCCATTTGTCATTTTGAAAGCCGCGCTGGACACCCGGATCACGACAGTCATTGGCATACGACAGAATCGCACCCCATGAACTCGCGCCCCCCCTTGTCTGGCGGCAATGCCGCTGCCCCGGCCCCGGCTTCGACGCAGGATCCCGTCAACCCGCAGAAAGACCGCACCGGCATGGCCCGCATCTGGCACGCCACCGGCTACTCCATGGAGGGGCTGAAGGCCGGCTGGGGCGAAACCGCCTTTCGGCAAGAGGCCATGATGGCCATCGTGCTGTTGCCCGCTTCGTTCTGGATCGGGCGTGACTGGACGGAAACCGCCTTGCTGGCCGGGTCGGTGCTGTTCGTGATGATCGTCGAGCTGCTCAACACGGGTATCGAGACCGCCATCGACCGCATCGGCCCCGAGTGGCACGATTTGTCCAAGCGCGCCAAGGACATGGGCTCGGCCGCCGTGTTCCTCAGTCTGGTGCTGGCGGGCAGCATCTGGCTGTCGGCGCTGTACACGCACTTCCTGATTCGATGACCGTGGATACCTCTGTCGACCCCGCTTTCTCGATCTGCGTCTATTGCGGCTCGCGCGCTGGCGCGGACGCGGCCTTTGCCGATACCGCCGCGCGGGTGGGCCAGTGGATTGGCCAGCGCCGGGGGCAACTGGTCTATGGCGGTGGCCGCAGCGGGCTGATGGGCGTGGTGGCCGATGCCACGCTGGCCGCCGGCGGGCGCGTGGTGGGCATCATCCCGCGCACGCTGGTGGAGCGCGAACACGCGCACCGCGGCTGTACCGAGCTGCACGTGGTCGAGACCATGCACGAGCGCAAGCGCATCATGGCCGAGCGGGCCGATGCCTTTCTGGCGCTGCCCGGCGGCATCGGCACGTTCGAGGAGTTCTTCGAGACCTGGACCTGGCGCCAACTGGGCTACCACAACAAGCCGCTCGGCCTGCTGAATCAGCAGGGCTATTACGACGCCATGCTGCGCTTCATCGACCACTGCGTGAGCAGCGGCTTCATGGACGACAGCCAGATGCGGCTGATGAGCGCCGACGACGACTGGCAACGCCTGCTGCAAATGCTGGTGGAGTCGGCTGGATTTCCGTTGCCGACGCAGGTGCACGCTATTTGATGCCGTTTTGCGTTCAAGACGATGACGAATGACCGCGGCTGGCGCCGCATGACAAATGACGAATGAGTCATTCGCCATTGAAGCGCGGTGAAGTCATCCATCGACCTTTCCCGTCATTGCGGCGAAGGCTGCAATCCACACGGTGTCCGCGGGTCAACACCGTGTCAAGGTGACGCCCCATGGATTGCGGCCTTCGCCGCAATGACGAGGGGATGTGAGGGAGTTTTTCTGACGACCCGAACTGTCGTGATTTTTGAAAATATCAATAGCGGACACCGCGTGGATTGTCATGGCGGCGCAGCCGCCGTCATCCAAGCGCAGCGAGGTCATTTCGTCATCGCATCGTGCGCGCCAGAAGCTGTTTTTTGAACGCGAAACAGCATGAGGCGCGCAGACGACAAAGCCGCGTGGCCTGCAAGGCACACGCGGCTTTTCTTTGGCTGGCTACCCGCATGCGCGGGTTCGGCGGAGTGGCTTACCAGCGGTACTTGTTGCTGCTTTCCCAGTTGCTGATCTGCTTTTCAGCTTCTTCGCGGGCGATGCCGTAACGCTCCTGCATCTTGCCGATCATCTGGTCGCGCTTGCCGGCAATCACGTCCAGATCATCGTCCGTCAGCTTGCCCCATTGCTCTTTCACTTTGCCCTTGAACTGCTTCCAGTTGCCGGCGATGGTGTCTTCATTCATGCTGAATCTCCTGAGTGGTTTCACAAACGCCCTTCATGGAAGTCATGAAGTCGGAAAGCGCTTGCGATGGATGCATCGTATGAAGCAATCGGGGCGCACGCAGTAGGTGTCGGCGGCGCCTGCTCGTCAGCCGAGGACTACCCGGATGTATGTCGTGCGACATAGTCGCCGCACGGCATTCCGGTTGCCAGCATCAGGCATCAGGCAGAAACAGTGCCTGCAGATCGCTCAGGAAATCGAAGCCGCGCGCCGTGGGCCGCAGCACGGCGCCATCGCGCTCCAGCCAGCCGTTTTGCTCTGCTTTTTCAAGCGCATCGCCCAGACTGCTGGGCGGCAGGCCGGTGCTTTCAACGTAGTCCCGCAGCGTGAAGCCGTCTTTCAGGCGCAGCGCGTTCAGCATGTACTCGAACGGCAGATCGCGCCGCGCCACCTCGTGCGCCTGCGCGATGGCGTCGCCGGCCAGGGCCTTGTCCATGTACAGCTCGGGCTGGCGGTGGCGCACCTGCCGCACGATGCGGTGCGGAAAGCTCAGCTTGCCGTGCGCGCCGGCGCCCAGCCCCAGGTAGTCGCCAAACTGCCAGTAGTTCTGGTTGTGCACGCAGCGGTGGCCGGCGCGCGCGTAGGCCGAGACTTCGTAGCGCTCCAGCCCGGCCCGCGCCGTCGCCGCGGTGATGTGGTCGAGCATGTCCCAGGCCACGTCCTCGTCGGGCACGCGCGGCGGAAACTTGGCGAACACCGTGTTCGGCTCGATGGTCAGGTGGTAGACCGACAGGTGCGGCGGCCTGAAGGCCAGCGCGGTGTCCAGATCGTGCTGCAAATCCGCCAGCGACTGGCCGGGCAGCGCATACATCAGGTCGAGGTTGAAGGTGTCGAACGCGCGCGCGGCTTCTTCTACCGCGGCCCGAGCCTGCGCGCCATCGTGCACGCGGCCAATGGCCTGCAGCAACCGGTCGTCAAAGCTCTGCACACCGATCGACAGGCGCGTGACGCCGGCGGCGCGAAAGGCGGCGAAGCGTTCGCGCTCGAAGGTGCCGGGGTTGGCTTCCAGCGTGATCTCGCACGCCGGCTCCAGCG
Source organism: Pseudomonadota bacterium (assembly GCA_030538085.1). Lineage (GTDB taxonomy): Bacteria > Pseudomonadota > Gammaproteobacteria > Burkholderiales > Burkholderiaceae_C > Ottowia. The sequence goes on from JAUNUR010000031.1 coordinate 30,118, forward strand.
GCAGGCGGGCGCGCACGCCGGCGATCAGGCGGTCGATCAGCTCGGGCGCGAACAGGCTGGGCGTGCCGCCGCCGATGAACACGCTGACCACCGGGCGCCCCCACACCAGCGGCAGGCTGGCCTCCAGATCGGCCATCAGGGCATCGACGTAGCGCGCCTGCTGGGCCGCCGTATCCACGCCCGCGCGCCGCTCGTGCGAGTTGAAGTCGCAGTACGGGCACTTGCGGATGCACCACGGCAGGTGCACGTACAGCGACAGCGGCGGCAGGGCCGGCAGTTGCAGCGTGCCGGGGCGCAGGTAGTGGGACACATCGGTCATCGTGAACATCGGGGTTGAACCTATTGATATTTTCAAAAATCACGACAGCGCGGGCCATCAGAACAACTCCCTCACATCCCCTCGTCATTGCGGCGAAAGCCGTAATCCATGGGGCGTCACCTTGACACGGTGTTGACCCGCGGACACCGTGTGGATTGCGGCCTTCGCCGCAATGACGGGATGAGGTGAAGGCATTACGTATGCTTGTCCTGAATGACCAAACTCTCAATAGGTTGAATCAACCCGGAAGCAGCAGTTGCCTGCGCAGGTCAGACCAGCGCAGCGGCTTGATGAAGCTGGAAGCCCTGAAGCCCAATCCAGCGCCGGGCCGCAGCGTGACCGCGCGACGCGGACCGCACAGGGTCAGGCGCACGTCGGCACCCTGGGCCAATTCCCGGGCCAGTTGCGCCACGCTGCCGGTGTCGATGGCTTGCCATGCCGCCTGCCACGCAGCCAGATCGGGCGTGGCGGCGGGGGCCAGGCGCGCATCGACGCGCACGCCGGGTTGCGGGGCGATGGGACGGTCGAGCGTGCCCGCGCCCTCGATCCACAGCGCGTTCACCGGCGGCTGGCGGCGCTGCTCGCGCGCGTCGTTGACGGGGTGGGTGTAGAGCAGCATCTGCAGCTCGTTTTGTAGCCGCCGCAGGTGCGCGCTTTGCGCGGGCGTGGCCGCCAGTGACAACGCCTCGCGTGTCAGTGGCTGCTGCGCGGCGCGCGCCATCGACCAGGTGGTCAGGCCGCGCAGCAGCTCGCCCTGGGCCAGCCAGGCATCGGGGCGCTGGTATTCCAGTGTCAAGCCGTCTTCGTGCAGCAGCGGCTGCACGGTGCCGAGCAGGGCGCGCGATTCGGCCTCGGGCAGAGTGAGTTGCTCGGGCGGCAGCAGCGTGACGTGGTCCATGCCCAACTGCCAATGGCAGGGCCGCAGCCAGGCGCAGGGCGTGCCGAAGGTGGCGGTGTCGAACGCGGCCCACGGCACCTGGCCGGGTGCGCCGGGTAGGCCGTGGGCGCGGGCCAGCGCACGCTCGAACGGGGTGTCGGGCGCGTCGTCGTCGCAGGTGAGGGTGTCGCTGACCCGCAGGCGCCTGAGCAGCGCGTCCAGATGGGGTAGCGGCGGCAGCGCGGGCAGGGCGGCGCCCTCGGGCCGCAGGGGGCTGGCGTCGGGGATCAGCAGGTGAAGTGTTTCGGGCACGGCCGGATTGTCGAGGATGCGAGAATTGCCCCCTTTGTCCGCAGGCCCGTTTCAGCGCGCGGCCTTCCACCCAGTTCCTATGACTCTGTCCCAACGCTGGCCCTACGAAATGCTGCTTGGCTGGCGCTACACGCGCGCCGGGCGCGCGACGCGGCGCAACGGCTTCATCTCCTTCATCTCGGCGGCGTCCATGCTGGGCATCGCGCTGGGCGTGGCGGCGCTGATCATCGTACTCTCCGTGATGAACGGCTTCCAGAAAGACGTGGCCGGGCGCATGCTCAGCGTGATCTCGCACGTCGAGGTGTTCTCGCCCGACGGCGGCGCGCTGCCCGACGTGCAGCGCACGCTGAGCGAGGTGCGCGCGCACCCCGAGGTGGTTGGCGCCGCGCCCTTCATTGGCGCGCAGGGCCTGCTGGCGCGCGGCGAGGTGATGCAGGGCGCCATGGTGCGCGGTATCGACCCCGCGCTGGAGCCGGGCGTGACCGACATCGCCGCCGACATGAAGGACACGCTTTTACCCAGGCTGGTGCCGGGCGAATTCGGCATCCTGCTGGGCGCCGACCTGGCGCGCAAGCTGGGCGTGGGCGAGGGCGACCAGGTCACGCTGATCGCGCCCAGCGGCCAGGTCACGCCCGCCGGTGTGGTGCCGCGCCTGAAGCAGATGACGGTGGTGGGCACCTTCTCAAGCGGTCACTACGAATACGACTCGGCGCTCGTCATGCTGCACCAGGATGACGCGGCGCGCATCTTCCGTCTGGAGGGGCCAACCGGCATCCGCCTGAAGCTGCGCGATTTGCACCAGGCGCGCGAGGTGACGGAGCAACTGGCCGGCTCGATCTCGGGCCACCTGCTGCTGCTGGACTGGACGCGCCAGAACCGCACCTGGTTCGCCGCCGTGCAACTGGAAAAGCGCATGATGTTCATCATCCTCACGCTGATCGTGGCCGTGGCCGCGTTCAACCTGGTCAGCACGCTGGTGATGACGGTGCAGGACAAGCGCGCCGACATCGCCATCTTGCGCACGCTGGGGGCCAGCCCGGCCAGCATCATGAAAATCTTCATCGTGCAGGGCGCGCTGGTGGGCGTGATCGGCACGCTGGCGGGGCTGGCGCTGGGCCTTGCCATCGCTTTCAACATCGATGTCATCGTGCCTTTCCTGGAGGGCGTGTTTCGCGCCAGCTTCCTGCCCAAGGACATCTACCTGATCAGCAAGATGCCCAGCGACCCGCAGGCCAGCGACATCGTGCCGATTGGCGTGATCTCGCTGCTGCTGGCTTTCGTGGCGACGATCTATCCAAGCTGGCGCGCCAGCCGCGTGAACCCCGCAGAGGCTTTGCGCTATGAATGATGGTTCCCCCCTGAGCCGCTCACGCGGCATCCCCCCTGAGGGGGGACAACGCCAGTGGCCGGCGCAGGTCCGGCCACGGCGTTCTGGCATCGCCTGCTCCGCGGCGCGAGCGGGCTTGCTGCGCAGCCTTGATCTGCCGTGGGGTAGGCGTAATGTTGGAGTGACGCTATGAATTCAGAAGCTGTTCACGACTATTCCGCAAGCGCCAAGGCCGTATTGGAAGCCCAAGCCGTCACCAAACGCTTTCATGAAGGCCCACTCGACGTGACGGTGCTGCACGGCGTTGATCTGACGGTGCATGCGGGCGAGACGCTGGCCATCGTCGGCCAGTCTGGCTCGGGCAAAAGCACGCTGCTGCATCTGCTGGGCGGGTTGGACGCGCCTACCACGGGCAGCGTGCGGCTGATGGGGCAGGACTTCTCGGGCCTGTCACCCGCCGCGCAGGGCGCGCTGCGCAACACGCACCTCGGCTTCGTTTACCAGTTTCATCACCTGCTGCCCGAGTTCAGCGCGCTGGAGAACGTCGCCATGCCGCTGTGGATTCGCCGCCAGCCGCGTGAGCAGGCGGCGCAGGTGGCCGAGCGCATGCTGGAGCAGGTGGGTCTGGCCGCGCGCGTGCACCACCGCCCGGCCGAGCTGTCAGGCGGCGAGCGCCAGCGCGTGGCGATTGCCCGCGCGCTGGTCACGCAGCCCGCCTGCGTGTTGGCCGACGAACCCACCGGCAACCTCGACCGCACCACCGCCGACGGTGTGTTCGCGCTGATGATGGAGTTGGCCCGCAACCACGGCACGGCCTTCGTGCTGGTCACGCACGACGACGCGCTGGCCGCGCGCTGCGGGCGCGCGCTGCGGCTGGTGCAGGGCCGGCTGGCCGACGCCGAGGTGCGTTGACCAGCCCACCCGCCGCACGCCGAGCCGCTCAGAGGCTGTCCTCAAATTTATCGCGGTAAGCGATTGCCCCGGATCGGGTTCCCGCAAGGCGCATTACGCAGCCAATAGCTTGTGCTATTGGCAAGGGATGCAACGCCG
>JAUNUR010000032.1 GCA_030538085.1 Pseudomonadota bacterium
GGCGTTGGGCGTTGGGCGTTGGGCGTTGGCTGATTCGAGGTGCGGCGTCACAAGGTTCCCGGCATTTCACGCTGAACGCTCAACGCCGAACACCCAACCTCTTCTTCAGTGGTTTTCCCTGGCGTGGTTGATCGAATAGCGCGGAATTTCCACCGTCAGGTCTTCCTTGCCCACGATGGCCTGGCACGACAGGCGCGACTGCGGCTCCAGGCCCCAGGCGCGGTCAAGCAGGTCTTCCTCTTCCTCTTCCGGCTCCTCCAGCGAATCGTAGCCCTGGCGCACGACGCAGTGGCAGGTGGTGCAAGCGCGGCTCATGTCGCAGGCGTGCTCGATGGGGATGTTGTTGTCGAGCAGCGCCTCGCAGATCGAGTCGCCCACATTGGCCTGGATTTCTGCGCCCTCGGGGCAGTACTCGGGATGGGGAAGAACCTTGATGGTGGGCATGGTGTTCAGATCGATTCGACCGATTTTCCAGAAAGTGCCTTCTGGATGCTGGCGTTCATGCGCATGGCCGCGAAGGCTTCGGTGCCATCGGCCAGCGCCTTGGTGGCGGCTTCGATGGCGGCAGCGTCCTCGCTGCTGGGCGCGATACCGCGCAACGCCCGCATCAACTCGTCAATAGCGGCCCGATCGGGCGGCGACAGCAGCGCGCCGTCGGCATCCAGCGCGCTTTGCGTGGCCAGCAACATGCGGTCGGCGTCCACGCGGGCCTCGACCAGGGCTCGCGCCTTCATGTCGGCCTCGGCGGTGCTGAAACCGTCTTGCAACATCTGCGCTATTTCGTCGTCGGAAAGGCCGTAGCTGGGCTTCACGTCGATATGCGCCAGGGCGCCGCTGGTCTGCTCTTTCGCGCTCACGTGCAGCAGGCCGTCGGCATCGACGGTGAAGGTGACGCGGATGCGCGCCGCGCCCGCCGACATGGGCGGGATGCCGCGCAGCTCGAAGCGCGCCAGACTGCGGCAATCCTGCACCAGGTCGCGCTCGCCCTGCACCACGTGCAGCGCCAGTGCGGTCTGGCCGTCCTTGTAGGTGGTGAAGTCCTGCGCCATCGCGGTGGGGATGGTCTGGTTGCGCGGCACGATGCGCTCGACCAGGCCACCCATGGTTTCGATGCCGAGCGAGAGCGGAATCACGTCGAGCAGCAGCAGATCGCCCGCCGCATCGTTGCCAGCCAGCTGGTTGGCCTGGATGGCGGCGCCCAGCGCCACCACTTCGTCGGGGTTCAGGTTGATCAGCGGCTCGCGGCCGAAGAACTCGGCCACGGCGCGGCGGATCACCGGCATGCGGGTGGAACCGCCGACCATCACCACGCCCTGGACTTCGTCGGGTGCCAGGCGCGCATCGCGCAACACCTGGCGCACGGTGGCGATGCAGCGCTGCGTGAGCGCGGCGGTGGTGGTTTCGAAATCCTCGGATTTCAGATTCAATCGGGCTTCAACGTCTGTCAACACTGCGTTGAATGCTACTTCTTCAGAAGCGCTCAAACCCTCCTTGGCGGCCCGTGCCGCAGCCTTGAGCGCTGCCTTGTCGGCTGGTCCATCGGCTTGCAGGCCGGTTTTCGTCAGCACCCAATCGGCCAGCAGCCGGTCGTAATCGTCGCCGCCCAGAGCCGAGTCGCCGCCGGTGGCGACGACCTCGAACACGCCTTGCGTCAGCCGCAGAATGGAGACATCGAAAGTGCCGCCGCCCAGGTCGAACACGGCGTACACGCCTTCGCTGGCGTTGTCGAGGCCGTAGGCGATGGCGGCCGCCGTGGGTTCGTTAATGAGGCGCAGCACGTTGATGCCGGCCAGTTGCGCGGCGTCCTTGGTGGCCTGGCGCTGCGCGTCGTCGAAGTAGGCGGGCACGGTGATAACGGCGCCGTACAGGTCATCACCCATCGTGTCCTCGGCGCGGTAACGCAACGTGGCGAGGATCTCGGCACTCACTTCCACCGGCGACTTCTCGCCATGCGGCGTCTGGATACCCACCATGCCGGGCCGGTCGATCAACTGGTAAGGCAACTGGTCACGGCCTGCAATGTCGGCGCCACCGCGGCCCATCAGGCGCTTGACCGATGTGATGGTGTTCTCGGCATCGTGCGCGGCGTTCGCCAGCGCGTCATGGCCGATCTGGCGGCCACCGCCCGGCAGATAGCGCACCACCGAGGGCAACAGCACCCTGCCCTGCTCGTCCGGCAGGCATTCGGCCGCGCCATGGCGCACGGCGGCGACCAGCGAATGCGTGGTGCCCAGGTCGATGCCGACGGCGATGCGCCGCTGGTGCGGGTCGGGCGATTGGCCGGGTTCGGAGATTTGCAGCAGAGCCATACAACGGAATCGGAAAAACGCGCGAAAAATCAGTTGAGTGTCGCACGCTTGCGGTCAACATCGCCCGCCAGCCTGTCGAGAAACATCAATGCCCGTACGGATTGGGCGGCAGCCGGCCAGTCTTGCTCGGCGTCCATCTGGCGCTCCAGTTTCAAGAGCATTTCGCGTTTGAGAGATATCGATTGGCGGTCGATTTCATCCATGGCCGCGTCGTCGGCCGCATCGTCCACCGCTTCGCGCAATTCCATCTGCTGCATCAAAAAGTCCGCCGGCATGGCGGTGTTGCTTTCGGCGTCGATGGGCGCGCCGTGCAGCTCGCACAGGTAGGCGGCGCGCTTGAGCGGATCCTTCAGCCGGCGATAGGCCTCGTTGATGCGCGCCGACCACTGCATGGCCACGCGCTGCGCGGCGGCGCCCTGGGCGGCGAACTTGTCGGGGTGCACCTGACGTTGCAGGGCCTTCCAGCGCGCGTCGAGCTGCCCCGCGTCCTGCGCGAAGCGCGTGGGCACCGCGAACAACTCGAAATCGGTGGATTGCAGGTTCATGGGTTGATTCAATCAGGCGTGCAGGGCCAGGCTGACCACGCCCGGTGGCAACTCGGCCAGGGCTGCAGCGGGCGCGACAACGTCCCAGGCGTCAACGCAGCAGCCGCAGCCCAGGTCATCCATGCGGCGAATACGCGGACCCCAACGCTGGAACCAGGCGTTCAGGGCGCGGACCTCGCGTTCGTTGTCGATGGTCACGCCCACGCGGGCACGGGTGGCGTCGGCAGGCAGCCGATCATCCATCAGACGCGAAACGATTCGCCGCAGCCGCAGCGGTCGCGCTCGTTGGGGTTGTTGAAGCGAAAGCCTTCGTTCAGGCCCTCGCGCACGTAATCCAATTCAGTGCCGTCGATGTAGGCCAGGCTCTTGGGGTCGATCATGAGCTTGACGCCGTGCGCCTCGAACAGCGCATCTTCCGGCGCCACTTCGTCCACGTATTCGAGCTTGTAGGCCAGGCCAGAACAACCGGTGGTCTTGACGCCCAGGCGCACGCCCACCCCCTTGCCGCGTTTGGCGAGGTATTTGGTGACGTGCCGCGCGGCGGCTTCGCTCAATGTGACAGCCATGGTGCTTTCTTCAACTTCAGTTCTTGCGCAAGGCAATGGTGAGCAGGACCACCGACGACACCACGGCCAGCAGTTGGTGCGGCTCGCCGCCTTGCAGGTACAGCATGTGGCCCTCGGACAGGCGCGCCTTGGGACGCGGGTCGGGCTCATCCAGCGCGTGCGAGATGACGTCGACGCAGCCCTTCAGACATTGCAGCGTGATCTCGCCATCCACACGGTGATCCAGCATGCGCCGGCCCTCGGGCATCAGCAGCAGGATCACCTCCAGATCCTCGCCCTTGAACAGGGCGCGTGATTCGAACTCGGTCGGCAACGGCCCCTCGGGGATGAGTGCCTGGGTCTGTCCGGGTTGGAGGCGTTCAAGTGCCATGTCCAAGAGCCTTTCGTGAGAAAAACGCTGGTGATCGTGCCGCGACACGCGGCACACGGGGTTCGCCGACGCCTTTCAGGCGGCGACGGTGTGCTTTTTCTTGTAATCCTGCACCGCAGCCTTGATGGCGTCCTCGGCCAGGATCGAACAGTGGATTTTCACCGGTGGCAGGGCAAGTTCCTCGGCGATCTGGCTGTTCTTCAGCTCCGCCGCCTCGTCCAGCGTCTTGCCCTTGACCCACTCGGTGACGAGCGAGCTGGAGGCAATGGCCGAGCCGCAGCCGTAGGTCTTGAAACGCGCGTCCTCGATCACGCCGGTACTCGGGTTGACCTTGATCTGCAGCTTCATCACGTCGCCGCAGGCCGGCGCGCCGACCATGCCGGTGCCCACGGTGTCGTCGCCCTTGTCGAAGCTGCCGACGTTGCGGGGGTTCTCGTAATGGTCGATGACTTTTTCGCTGTATGCCATGTTCGTTACTCCTTCGATGACTTTACTTCGCTCAATGACCGCGGCGCTTCACGCCTGCGATGACGCCGCTGCGCGGCATGACGATGGTTGTCATGGGGTCATCGAAGCCGCGCAGCAGCAAGGTCATTTCGTCATGTTTCAATGTGCCGCCCACTGAATGGTGCTGAGGTCGATGCCGTCCTGATGCATCTCCCACAACGGGCTCAGCTCGCGCAGGCGCGCGACGTTTTCCTTGATGGTGTTCACCGCGTAGTCGATCTCTTCCTCGGTCGTGAAGCGGCCGATGGTCATGCGCAGGCTGCTGTGGGCCAATTCGTCGCTGCGGCCCAGCGCGCGCAGCACGTAGCTGGGCTCCAGACTGGCGCTGGTGCAGGCCGAGCCCGACGACACCGCCAGGCCCTTGATGCCCATGATCAGCGACTCGCCCTCGACGTAGTTGAAGCTCATGTTCAGGTTCTGCGGCACGCGGTGCTCCAGGCTGCCGTTGATGAAGACCTGCTCGATCTCCTTCAGGCCGTCGAGCAGGCGCTTTTGCAGGCGCGCGGCGTGGGCGTTGTCGGTGGCCATCTGCTCCTTGGCGATGCGAAAGGCCTCGCCCATGCCCACGATCTGGTGTGTGGGCAGCGTGCCACTGCGCATGCCGCGCTCGTGGCCGCCGCCGTGCATCTGCGCCTCCAGGCGCACGCGCGGCTTGCGGCGCACGTACAGCGCGCCCACGCCCTTGGGGCCGTAGGTCTTGTGCGCCGTCAGGCTCATCAGGTCGACGGGCAGCGTCTTCAGATCGATCTCGACCCTGCCGGTGGCCTGCGCGGCATCGACGTGCAGCAGCACGCCCTTTTCGCGGCAGATGGCGCCAATGGCGGCGATGTCCTGGATCACGCCGATCTCGTTGTTGACGAACAGCACGCTGGCCAGCACCGTGTCGGGGCGGATGGCGGCCTTGAACTTCTCCAGATCGAGCAGGCCGTCTTCCTGCACGTCCATGTAGGTCACCTCGAAGCCCTGGCGCTCCAGCTCGCGCATGGTGTCCAGCGTGGCCTTGTGCTCGGTCTTGAGCGTGATCAGGTGCTTGCCCTTGCCTTTGTAGAAGTGCGCGGCTCCCTTGATGGCCAGGTTGCTGGATTCGGTGGCGCCGCTGGTCCACACGAGCTCGCGCGGGTCGGCGCCAATCAGGTCGGCCACCTGCTCGCGCGCGTTTTCGACGGCTTTTTCAGCCTCCCAGCCCCAGGCGTGGCTGCGGCTGGCGGCGTTGCCGAAATGCTCGCGCAGCCAGGGAATCATGGCGTCGACCACGCGCGGGTCGCATGGCGTGGTGGCGCCGTAGTCCATGTAGATGGGGAAATGCGGGGTCTGGCTCATGGCGAGGTGCAATCGCAGGGTTTTGTTGATACTTATGAATCGTTTTGACCTTCAGCGCTTGTCTGGCAAGCGCTGGCAGTACCTATTTGGTAGCCAACCCACCCAGTGCGAATACCGAGTTGGGTGCGTTCACGCGGATCGGCTTGACCACCGGCGCCGAGGAGATCGCGCGCTTGGTGGCGGGCTTGTTCTCGACCTCAATGCCGTTGGCATGCTGCTCGTCCACCAGCTTTTGTAAGGTCACCGACTCCAGAAACTCGATCATGCGATCGTTGAGCGCCGACCACAGGTCATGCGTCATGCAGCGGCCACCAGCGCCGTGGCAATTTTGCTTGCCGCCGCAGTGCGTGGCATCCAGTGGCTCATCGACCGAGGTGATGATGTCGGCCACGGTGATGTCGGCGGCCTTGCGGCCCAGCGAATAACCGCCGCCCGGTCCACGGGTGGACTCGACCAGCTCATTTCGGCGCAGCTTGCCGAACAGTTGCTCAAGGTACGACAGCGAAATCTGCTGTCGTTGACTGATGGCGGCCAGCGTGACAGGGCCGTTGTCCTGGCGCAGGGCCAAGTCGATCATAGCCGTGACGGCGAATCGACCCTTGGTGGTAAGGCGCATGGTGCTCGCTCCTTGGCGTGTGGTGATGAGGTTGCGCCGCAGCCTGGGGGCCGAGGCGAAATCGGAATCCGTGGAGAGTGACGAGCGTTGGTAATCGCCACCACCCACCTATTCCGAGTGTTTTGATCAAGTATAACGCAATTCCCACTGCGGTGTGGGGCTTTGTGAGCGGAACGTGGCCAATAGCCCGCAGCGCGCTGACGGCTTTTCCTACACCGACGGGGCCATTGCGCGGACATGCGTCGCCAGGGTGCCAGCCTAAATTTGTTTGGAACGATGCAACCGTATTGCAAAGCACCCCCATCGATGAGCAACCACCCCGTCCTGCTGGCCACTTCGGCGGTGGCGTGCGGGCCGGTCGCCTGCGAGGGTCGTGGCGGCGAAGGCCTGGCCACGCACGAGGACTCCGCCTTTGAAACCCAGAAGGCGTGGTCTGGCTGTGCCGGCCATGTGCCCTCCGAAGTGGCTCGCTCCCATGTCCTATGTCGAGTTACTGGCTCGCACCACCGATGGCGTGTTGAGCGTGCGCAACCGGCTTGACGTTACGACGCGCTGACGTACCGCGATCACAGCGTTTTTTGAGTTTTTTCCAGTTTTCAACCCTGCAGACCTACCTAGAAAGGCAACCATGATGACCAAGAATTCCCACACCCGCCCCGCAGCGATTGCCCTGGCCGTGCTGATGGCCGCCGCACTCGGCGCCTGCAGCAAAAGCGAGCAGGAGCAGGCCGAGCGCAAGGTGGACCAGGCCGCCAACCAGGCGGCCGAAGCTGGCCGTGAACTGAAGGCCGACGCGCAAGAGGCCGGCCGCGAGATCAAGGCCGAAGCCCAGGAAGCCGGCCGTGAGGCCGCCGCCGCTGGGCGCGAGCTGAAGGAAGATGCCGCCCAGGCCGGCCGCGAACTGAAGGCAGATGCCGCAGAAGCCACGGCAGCAGCACGGGCTGAAGTAGCCAAAGCCGGCGAGGCGATCAAGGAAGGCGCTCGTGACGCCGCCGGCCTGGCCAGCGACGTGGCCATTACCACCTCCGTCAATGCCAAACTGGCTGCCGACCCCGAGCTGAGCGCCTTGCGAATCAATGTGGATACCAAGGACGGCGCTGTCACCCTGAACGGTCCAGCCCCAACCCAGGCTGCCAAAGACCGCGCCTCCACGCTGGCCCGCGAAGTGGAAGGCGTGAAGTCGGTGACCAACAACCTGTCGATCAGCTGAAGCCAAGCGGCACACCGCGGCGCCAGCGTGATCGACCGGCTTGTCGTCATGCGGCGCTGAGGCCGTCCAGGTTGCTCGGGGTGTCGGTGCCCGACGCGCCGAAAGCCCGGTTCTTCAGCAACTGCAACTGGTCGCGCACGCGCGCTGCCTGCTCGAACTCCAGGTTGCGCGCGTGCTCCAGCATCAGTTTTTCCAGCCGCTTGATCTCGCGCGCGATGTCCTTCTCGGACATGTCCTCCACCTTGGCGCGCGCCACTTCGGCCGCCAGCACCTGGCTGTCGGTGCCGCCGCCCTTGTCGCTGTAGACACCGTCGATCAGGTCGCGCACTTCCTTCACGATGCCGCGCGGCGTAATCCCGTGTTCGGCGTTGAAGGCGGTCTGCTTGGCGCGGCGGCGCTCGGTCTCGCCGATGGCCTTCTTCATCGATTCCGTGATGCGGTCGGCGTAGAGGATGGCCTTGCCATTGACGTTGCGCGCGGCACGGCCAATGGTCTGGATCAATGAGCGCTCGGCACGCAAAAAACCTTCCTTGTCGGCATCGAGAATCGCCACCAGCGACACCTCGGGGATGTCCAGGCCTTCCCGCAGCAGGTTGATGCCCACCAGCACGTCGAACGCGCCCAGGCGCAGGTCGCGGATGATCTCCACGCGCTCCACCGTGTCCACGTCGGAGTGCAGGTAGCGCACCTTCACGCCGTTTTCCGTCAGGTACTCGGTCAGTTGCTCGGCCATGCGCTTGGTCAGCGTGGTGATCAGCACGCGCTCGCGTTTGTGCACGCGGTCGCGGATTTCCTGCAGCACATCGTCCACTTGGGTAGCGGCGGGGCGCACCTCCACCTCGGGATCAACCAGGCCCGTGGGCCGCACCACCTGCTCCACCACCTGACCGGCGTGCTGCTTTTCGTAATCGGCCGGCGTGGCGCTGACGAACACCACCTGCCGCATGCGCTGCTCGAACTCGGCGAACTTCAGCGGCCGGTTGTCCAGCGCGCTGGGCAAGCGGAAGCCGTATTCCACCAGCGTGGTCTTGCGCGCCTTGTCGCCGTTGTACATGGCATTGAGCTGACCGATCATCTGGTGGCTCTCGTCCAGGAACATGATGGCGTCGCGCGGCAGGTAATCGGTCAGCGTGGCGGGCGGATCGCCCGGCGCCGCGCCGGACAGATGGCGCGTGTAGTTCTCGATGCCCTTGCAGTGACCCAGCTCGGTCAGCATCTCCAGATCGAAGCGGGTGCGCTGCTCCAGCCGCTGGGCCTCGACCAGCTTGCCTTCGTCCACGAAGAACTTCAGCCGCTCGGCCAGCTCCAGCTTGATGGTTTCAACCGCCGCCAGCGTTTTCTCGCGCGGCGTCACGTAGTGGCTGCTGGGATAAATGACGAAGCGCGGCACTTTCTGCTGGATGCGGCCGGTGAGCGGGTCGAACAGGCTGATGCTCTCCACCTCGTCGTCGAACAGTTCCATGCGCACCGCCAGCTCGCTGTGTTCGGCCGGGAACACGTCGATGGTGTCGCCGCGCACACGGAAGGTACCGCGCGCGAAGTCCATGTCGTTGCGCTGGTACTGCATGCGCACCAGTTGTGCGATGGCGTCGCGCTGGCCCTGCTTGCCGCCCACCTTCAGGATCATCCGCATCTGCAGGTAGTCGTCGGGCGCGCCGATGCCGTAGATGGCCGACACCGTGGCCACGATCACCGTGTCGCGCCGCTCCAGCACGCTCTTGGTGGCCGACAGGCGCATCTGCTCGATGTGCTCGTTGATGGCGCTGTCCTTCTCGATGAACAGGTCGCGCTGCGGCACATAGGCCTCGGGCTGGTAGTAGTCGTAGTAGCTGACGAAATATTCGACCGCGTTCTTCGGAAAGAACTCGCGGAACTCGCTGTACAACTGCGCCGCCAGCGTCTTGTTGGGCGCGAACACGATGGCCGGCTTGCCCAGCCGCGCGATCACGTTGGCCATGGTGAAGGTCTTGCCCGAGCCAGTGACGCCCAGCAGGGTCTGGAACGATTCGCCGTTCTCCACGCCCTCCACGAGTTGGTCGATGGCCGTGGGCTGGTCGCCCGCGGGTGGATACGGTTGGTAAAGCTGGAACGGCGAGTCGGGAAAACTGACGAACCGCCCATCGGCGGCGTGGGGCGGCGATTCAACAGCCGCTGGACGAGTTGGGCGAGCTTGGGCCATGGGCAGGCAAGGTAAGACGGTGAGGACGGTGACGGAGGCAAGGCGAAAGGCCTATTGGTATTTTCAATAATCACGACAGCGCGGGCCATCAGAAACCCCCCCTCACATCCCCTCGTCATTGCGGCGAAGGCCGCAATCCATGGAGCGCCACCTTGACACGGCGTTCACCTGCGGACACCGTGTGGATTGCGGCCTTCGCCGCAATGACGGGATGAGGTGAAGGCATTACATAGGCTTGTCCTGAATGACGAAACTCTCAATAGGCCAAATGACTCATTCTGAAGCACCGCCCACCATATCCGCTGGCCGCACCCAGGCGTCGAACTGCTCGGCCGTGACGTGGCCGGTCGCCAGCGCCGCCTCGCGCAGGCTCAAGCCCTCCGCATGCGCCTTCTTGGCGATCTGCGCCGCCTTGTCGTAGCCGATGTGCGGGTTGAGCGCCGTCACCAGCATCAGCGAGCGGCTCACCAGCTCGTCGATGCGCGCGCGGTTGGGCTCGATGCCGACGGCGCAGTGGTCGTTGAAGCTCGCCATGCCATCGGCCAGCAGACGCACGCTTTGCAGAAAATTGTGCGCGATCAGGGGACGGAACACGTTCAGCTCGAAATTGCCGCTGGCACCGCCGATGTTGATGGCCACGTCGTTGCCCATCACCTGCGCGCACAGCATGGTCAGCGCCTCGCTCTGCGTCGGGTTGACCTTGCCGGGCATGATGGACGAGCCCGGCTCGTTCTCGGGAATGCTGATCTCGCCAATGCCGCTGCGTGGGCCGCTGGCCAGCCAGCGCACGTCGTTGGCGATCTTCGTCAGGCTGGCGGCCAGTCCCTTGAGCGCGCCGTGCGCCTGCACCAGCGCGTCGCAGCTTGCAAGCGCCTCGAACTTGTTCGGCGCGGTGACGAAGGGCAGGTCCGTCAGCCGCGCCAGCTCCGCCGCCGCAGCCTCGGCATAGCCGGGAGGCGCGTTCAGCCCCGTGCCCACCGCCGTGCCGCCCAGCGCCAGTTCGCACAGGTGCGGCAGCGCGGCGCGCACATGCGCTTCAGCATGATCGAGTTGCGCCACGTAGCCCGAGAACTCCTGCCCCAGCGTCAGCGGCGTGGCGTCCTGCAAATGCGTGCGGCCAATCTTGACGATGCCCGCGAAGTCGCGCGACTTGGTCGCCAGCGTGCCGCGCAGCTTTCGCAAGGCGGGCAGCAGCGCGAGGGTGATGGCCCGCACCGCCGCCACGTGCATCGCCGTGGGGAACACGTCGTTGCTTGACTGGCTTTTGTTCACGTCGTCGTTCGGGTGCACCAGTCGTCCCTCGCCACGTGGGCCACCGAGCAGTTCGCTAGCGCGGTTGGCAACGACTTCGTTCAGATTCATGTTGGTCTGCGTGCCCGAGCCGGTCTGCCACACCACCAGCGGAAATTCATCCACATGCTGGCCGGCCAGCACCTCGTCTGTGGCGGCCACGATGGCGCCGGCCCGGCGCTCGTCCAGCCGCCCGAGCCGCTGGTTCACCACCGCCGCCGCGCGCTTGACCAGCGCCAGCGCATGGATGATCTCGCGCGGCTGGCGCTCGCCCGAGATATCGAAGTTTTGCAGCGAGCGCTGCGTCTGCGCGCCCCACAGACGATGAGCGGGCACGTCGATGGGGCCAAAGCTGTCGCGCTCGGTGCGCGATGCCATGGCGCGGTCAGTACCAATGATGTTCGTCATGATGAATATGAGTTAGCGATTTCGTCCTACAGCGACAGCCGCCTGACAGACGTGCTTTCGCGTGGCAGCGTGCCTAGACTGCATGCCGTTGTACCCGACCCATGCGTCCTTCGCATGCAAGGGACCGATTCACACGTATCGGCTTCATGCATTTGCACGCCGAACACCTTCCCTGGAGCACACACCATGACCACGTTCGACACCCTGGCGCGCGATCTGGCGAGCCGATTCAACCTGGGCGACAAGGCCAGCCCATTCCTGCGCATGCTGCTGGCGCACATGACCAATCCGGACAAGGGCGGGCTGCCCGGCTTCATGCAGCACCTGCGCCAGGCCGACTGGACCATGCTGGACAGCTGGCTGGGCCAGGCCGATCTGGCCACCTCCGCCACCGATGCGCACATCGAGCGCGCTTTCGGCGGCGCGGGCGGCCTGATCGGCGCCATGACCAGCAAGCTGGGCCTGGGACGCGACACCATCATTCGCGCGCTGGGCTTCGCCGTGCCGGCGCTGCTGGGCCGCTTGACGCCCGGCGGCACCGTGTCGACCGTGCTGACGCCCGAAACCACGGCCTACATTGGCGACCGGCGTGAATGGCTGGTGCCGGCGGCGACGGTTGCCCCCGCCGCGTCCACCAGCGGCGGCATGGGCTGGCTGCCCTGGGTGGCCGCCGCCGTGCTGGCGGCCCTGCTGCTGGGCTGGTGTGCCCTGCAAAAGCCAACCGCCACCACCGACACGGCACAACCCACCCCGAACACCGCCACCGTACCCGCGCCCAGTGGCGCAACGCCCTCGCCCGTGGCCCAGGCGTCCGAGGAGCCGGCTGGCGCCGGCATCCTGGCATGGCGCCTGGACGACATGCCCGCGCTGAAGGTGTACTTCGACAGCGGCAGCGCCGCCGTGTCGGACGAATTCACCAGCCAGGCCAAGGAGCTGGTGGACTACCTTGCCGCCAATCCCGACGCGAAAGCCGCGATCTCCGGCTTCAACGACCCGACGGGCGATCCCGAGAAAAACGCCGAGCTGTCCAAGAACCGCGCCGAGGCCGTGAAAGCCACGCTCGAAACGCTGGGCGTGGCCGCTGATCGGCTGGAACTGCGCAAGCCAGCCGATACCACGGGCACCGCCGACACCAACGCCGCATCCCGCCGTGTGGAAGTCACCCTGTTCAGGTAATTCCATTTCCACTTCAAGGCGTCAAATCACCGTCATCCTGGCGAAGTCCGGGATCCATGTGTGCCGCCCCACCAGCCAAGCCCGCGTGCGCGCGGGCTTTTTCGTGCGTTGGCCCCATGAAAGGGCGAGGCGGATAATCGGCGCCACGGAGCGCGGGGAACGTCCGCCGCGCTTTTCCTCAATCTGTTTCGCCCTGCCATGACGACCATCCGCCAAGACGACCTCATCGAATCCATCGCCGCCGCGCTGCAATACATCAGCTACTACCACCCGACCGACTACATCCAGCACCTGGCACGCGCATACGAGCGCGAGCAGAGCCCCGCCGCCAAGGACGCGATGGCGCAGATCCTCACCAACAGCAAGATGAGCGCCACCGGCCACCGCCCGATCTGCCAGGACACGGGCATCGTCAACGTGTTCCTGAAGGTGGGTATGGACGTGCGCTGGGAAGGCTTCACTGGCAGCCTGGACGACGCCATCAACGAAGGCGTGCGCCGCGGCTACAACCTGGCCGAGAACAAGCTGCGCGCCAGCGTGGTGGCCGATCCGCACTTCGCCCGCATCAACACCAAGGACAACACACCCGCCGTCATCTTCACCGAGATCGTGCCGGGAGGCGCGGTGGACATCACCGTAGCAGCCAAGGGCGGCGGCTCTGAAAACAAGAGCAAGATGGCCATGCTGAACCCCAGCGACAGCCTGGTCGACTGGGTGCTGAAGACGGTGCCCACCATGGGCGCCGGCTGGTGCCCGCCCGGCATGCTGGGCATCGGCATCGGCGGCACGGCCGAGAAGGCGGTGCTGCTGGCCAAGCAGAGCCTGATGGACGACCTGGACATGTACCAGCTGCAGGAAAAAGCGGCCAAGGGCGAGAAACTCACGCAAGTCGAGGAACTGCGCCTGGAGCTGTTCGAGAAGGTCAATGCCCTCGGCATCGGCGCGCAGGGCCTGGGCGGGCTGACCACGGTGCTGGACGTGAAGATCGCCATGTACCCCACGCACGCGGCATCGAAACCCGTGGCCATGATCCCCAACTGCGCCGCCACGCGCCACGCGCACTTCGTGCTGGACGGCAGCGGCCCGGTCTACCTCGACCCGCCGAGCCTCGACCTGTGGCCCAAGGTGGACTGGACGCCCGATACCGAGAAGAGCCAGCGCGTCGACCTGAACACGTTGACCAAGGAGCAGGTTGCGTCGTGGAAGCCCGGCCAGACCCTGCTGCTGAACGGCAAGATGCTCACCGGCCGCGACGCCGCGCACAAGCGCATCCAGGACATGCTGGCGAAAGGAGAGAAGCTGCCCGTGGACTTCACCAACCGCGTCATCTACTACGTTGGCCCGGTCGATCCGGTGAAGGACGAAGCGGTCGGCCCCGCCGGCCCCACCACCGCCACGCGCATGGACAAGTTCACCGACATGATGTTGAGCCAGACGGGCCTGATCGCCATGATCGGCAAGGCCGAGCGCGGCCCCACCGCCATCGAGGCGATCAAGCAGCACAAGAGCGCCTACCTGATGGCCGTGGGCGGCGCCGCCTACCTGGTCAGCAAGGCCATCCAGACCGCCAAGGTGGTCGGCTTCGAGGACCTGGGGATGGAAGCCATCTACGAATTCGACGTGGTTGACATGCCTGTGACCGTGGCGGTGGACGCCGGCGGCACCAGCGCCCACATCACCGGCCCCGCCGAGTGGGAAAAGCGCATCGCCTCGGGCGAATTCAAGGGCATCGCCATCGGCGCGGCTTGAGCGGAAACGCCCACCGTGCCCCGGCAAGACGCGCCCATCGGCGTGTTCGACAGCGGCATTGGCGGCCTGTCGGTGCTGCGGGCGCTGCGGGCGGCCCTGCCACACGAGCACTTCGTCTATTTCGCCGACAGCGCGCACGCGCCCTATGGCGAGCGCGACGATGCCTATGTGCTCGCGCGTTCGCGCGCCGTGCTGGCGGCACTGCGCCAGTCTCACGGCATCAAGGCCTTCGTGATCGCCTGCAACACCGCCACGGCGGCGGCGGCACGAACGCTGCGCGAAGAGCACCCAGACGCCCTGCTCGTCGGCATCGAGCCCGCGCTCAAGCCAGCGCTGGCGCTCACGCACACGGGGCGCATCGGTGTATGGGCCACGCGGGCCACCCTGGCCAGCGGCAAGTTCCAGACGCTGTACCAGGCCTGGTCGGCGCAGGCCGAATACGTGCTGCAAGCCTGCGACGGGCTGGCAAGCGCCATCGACACGGAAGCCATCAGCGCCGATTCGACGCCGGTGAGAGCGCTGATCGACCGATACCTGGACGCCCTGGGGCCGCTGGGCGATGCCCCTGGCGCCATCGACACGCTGGTACTGGGCTGCACGCACTACCCGCTGGCGCGCGAACACCTGCTGGCCAGCCTGGCGGGCCGCGCCGTCGCGCTGCTCGACCCCGCCGACGCGGTGGCGCGCCACACCCGCACGCTGCTGCAAGCGGCCGGCCTGGCGCGCGCGGCCAGCGTCGCCCCACAAGGGCAGCTGACATTGCGTGCCTCGGGGCCAGACGTGGCGCTGCATGCAGCGGCGTGGCGCTGGCTGGATGCCTGATCCTAGAAACGACAGCCTATGCGATGCCCCGCGTGCTCATGGCCCGGCCTCGGTGGACGTTGATCGGCAACAGCGCCAGCAGGCCCAGCACGAACAGCACGGTAGTGGACGCGATGGCCACGCGCTGGTTACCGCCGGTGGCCCAGGTGATCAGGCCATAGGCCAGTGGCCCCACGATGCTGGCCAGGCGGGTGGCGAAACTCCACAGCCCGAAGAATTCCGCCAGGTTCTCGCGCGGCGAGAACAGGCCCACCATGGCCCTGCCGACCGACTGGCTCGATCCCATACAGATGCCCGCGATCGTCGCCGCCACCCAGAACTGACCCTTGGTGGCGGCCAGCGCCGCGATCACGCAAGTCAACATCCAGCCCACCAGCGTGATGCCCAGCGTCAGTTTGTGACCGATGCGGTCCTGCAGATAGCCGCACGAGAAGGCGCCAGCCGCGGCGGCGACGTTGAGCACCATGATCAGCAGCATAGTCTCCTGCTGCTTGAAGCCGATCACCTGCTCGGCATAGATCGCCGCCAGCGTGATCGCCACCGCCACGCCGCCCTGGTAGGCCACCGTGCACGCCAGCAACCACACGAAATCACGATACCGCCGCGCCTCGCGAAAGGTCTGCTTCAGGCGCCCCAGCGCCTCGCGCAGGTTGGCGGGCTCATCCGCGCCCGCCACGCCCTGGGCACGCTCGCGCAGCAGTGCGAAGGTCACGCAGGCGGCCAGCGCGTAGACGATGGCGGTGATCCACATCGTCACCGGCACGAACCGCGATGCCGGTTGGCCCTGCCCCTGCGCGTGCAACACGTAGGCCAGGCAGATGGCCAGCGTCAGCATGCCGCCCACGTAGCCGAAGGCCCAGCCCCAACCACTGACCTTGCCCAGGCTCTCTGGCCTGGCAAGCTCCGGCAGAAACGCCGCCGTGAGCGATTCGCCGTAGGAATAGAAGGTATTGGAAACAATGATGAGCAGCATCGCCAGCACCACGCTGCCCGGCTGCGCGAAAGCCAGTGCCGCTGTCGCCAGCACGCAGGCCGCCGTGGACAGCATCAGCAGCTTCTTCTTGGCGCCCCGCAGATCGGCCCACGCCCCCAGGCTGGGCATGGTGAGCATGACGATGGCGTAGGAGATGGACAGCGCCACCGTCCAGGCCAGCGGCGCCCAGTCGGCGCCACCCGCCACGCCACCCACGAAATAGGCCGCGAACACCGCCGTGATGACCACGGTGGTATAGCCCGAGTTGGCGAAGTCGTACATCGCCCAGCCCAGCAACTCGCGTCGCCGCACGCCGGGGTTGAGTACCTCAGTGGAAAACAAGGCCATGCGGTGCGTCTCCTCCTGCCCGGCGCCATCGGCCGGCCAGCACGCAGCATAGCAACCCGATGTGGCCGCGCCGACACACCGGCACGGCGGCGGCGCCTCAGTGCAGGTGGCGCGGGCGCCGGCCACCGCCATGGCCCGGCGTGCCGCTGCCCGGCCCGCGCGGCGGCTTGCCCAGCTCCAGCGAGCTGGTGAGCGCCGAATAGCGGCCCTGGAACAGCTTGTCGATCTCGCCGACCACGCCGCCCAGCTCGGCGCCGTCGAAGTGGCGCTCCATCAGGGCCACCACGTCCTCCACCAGCAGATCACGCTGCGCCTGCATGATGGCCTCGGGCGTGGGGCCAACGAACAGCAGCACGAAATCGTCGCGCGACTCGCGGCCCTGCTCCTCGTCATCCTCGTCGTAATCGGCGTCGTAGAACGTCACCTCGATCTGCGAACCCATGGCCGACAGTTCGTTGAGGTTCATGCACAGGTCGTCGAGCTGGTGGCGGAAGTCGTCCTCGCCCTGCAGCGTCCAGCACATCTGCAGCAGGTGCTGCTGCGGGTCGAAGCGGATGCCGGGCTCGTCCTCGTACAGGCTGGCGGCGCCATCGGCCAGCGAGCGGGCGCCAGCGTATTTCCACAGGGGTTTGAGAGCATCCTGCAGGGCGTCGAAGCCCACGTCGGTGCGCAATTTCACGTCGCCATGCACGTGAATCTCGAAAGGTGCGTCGTCGCGATTCATGGCGTTGTCCTGTCGTCAACTGGTGGTGCCCCGGGCCGGGATCGAACCGGCACGCTCCTTTTCAGGAAAGCGGCGGATTTTAAGTCCGCTGTGTCTACCAATTTCACCACCGGGGCCAAACGCGCATTGTCGCAGGCTGAATAACCTGATGGGCCGCGCGTGAAAAAAGAAGACGGGGGAAAAGAGTGGAGGCGCGACCCGGAGTCGAACCGGGCTAGACGGATTTGCAATCCGTTGCATAACCGCTTTGCTATCGCGCCAGTATTGATACAAAAAAAGGAAGCCAAGCTTCCTTTTCTTGCTGCGGCCGGCTTGGTGGACCGGCTGCGAATTTGGAGCGGGAAACGAGGCTCGAACTCGCGACCTCAACCTTGGCAAGGTTGCGCTCTACCAACTGAGCTATTCCCGCGTTGCAAGCCTTGCATTGTAGCCTGAAATTCAGGCCTTTGGCAAGGCCGTCCAAAAATTTTCCGGATTAGCTCCGTTCAGTGCTTCACCGCAGCGCCGCGGCTCGACTTCTTCGCCACGGCGGGCGCGGCGGCTTCGGGCGGCACCACGGCGTCGTCGTCCGTCAGCGGCACGGGCTGACGCTCCAGCGCCACTTCCAGCACCTTGTCGATCCACTTGACCGGCACGATCTTCAGGCCCTCTTTCACGTTGGCCGGAATCTCCTGCAGATCCTTCACGTTCTCTTCGGGAATGATCACCGTCTTGATGCCACCGCGCAGCGCGGCCAGCAGCTTCTCCTTCAAACCGCCAATGGCCGTGACCTCGCCGCGCAGCGTGATCTCGCCCGTCATCGCCACCTCGCCACGCACCGGGATGCCGGTGAGCGCCGACACGATGGCGGTGGTCATGGCGATGCCAGCACTGGGGCCGTCCTTGGGCGTAGCGCCGTCGGGCACGTGGATGTGGATGTCTTTCTTCTCGAACACCTCGTCCTTGATGCCGAGCCCGCGGGCGCGCGAGCGCACCACGGTGCGCGCGGCCTCGACCGATTCCTTCATCACCTCGCCCAGCTGGCCGGTGCGCTGCACATTGCCCTTACCGGGCATGGTGGCGGCCTCGATGGTCAGCAGGTCACCACCGACTTCCGTCCACGCCAAGCCGACCACCTGGCCGATCTGGTTTTGCGCTTCGGCGCGGCCGTAGGTGAACTTGCGCACGCCCAGGAAGTCGTTCAGGTTCTCGGCCGTGACCTTGACCTGCGGCTCCATGGCCTTCAGCTGCAGCGCCTTGACCACCTTGCGGCAAATCTTGGACAGCTCGCGCTCCAGCGAACGCACGCCGGCCTCGCGCGTGTAGTAGCGCACGATGTCGCGCACGGCGTCCTCGGAGATCGAGAGCTCCTCGTCCTTCACGCCGTTGTTCTTCATCTGCTTGGGCAGCAGGTACTTGATGGCGATGTTGGTCTTCTCGTCCTCGGTGTAGCCCGACAGGCGGATCACCTCCATCCGGTCCAGCAGCGCCGGCGGGATGTTCATCGAGTTGGACGTCGCCACGAACATGACGTCGCTCAGGTCGAAGTCGACCTCGACGTAGTGGTCACTGAAGGTGTGGTTCTGCTCGGGGTCGAGCACCTCCAGCAGCGCGCTCGACGGATCACCGCGAAAGTCCATGCCCAGCTTGTCGATCTCGTCCAGCAGGAACAGCGGGTTGCGCGTGCCCACCTTGTTCAGGCTCTGCAGCACCTTGCCCGGCATGGCGCCGATGTAGGTGCGGCGATGGCCGCGGATTTCGGCCTCGTCGCGCATGCCGCCCAGCGCCATGCGCACGTACTTGCGGCCCGTGGCCTTGGCCACCGACTGGCCCAGCGAGGTCTTGCCCACGCCGGGTGGGCCGACCAGGCACAGGATCGGCGCCTTGACCTTGTCGACGCGCTGCTGCACGGCCAGGTATTCGAGGATGCGGTCCTTGACCTTCTCCAGCCCGTAGTGGTCTTCGTTCAGCACTTCCTCGGCATAGGCCAGGTCGTGCTTGATCTTGGTTTTCTTGCTCCAGGGCAGGCCAACCAGCACGTCGATGTAGTTGCGCACCACGGTGGCCTCGGCCGACATGGGCGACATGAGCTTGAGCTTCTTGAGCTCGCCCTCGGCCTTCTTGCGCGCTTCGCTGGGCATGCGCGCGGCCTTGATCTTGCGCTCGATCTCCTCGATGTCGGCGCCCTCTTCGCCTTCGCCCAGTTCCTTCTGGATCGCCTTGACCTGTTCGTTCAGGTAGAAGTCGCGCTGATTCTTCTCCATCTGGCGCTTGACGCGGCCACGGATCTTCTTGTCGACGTTGAGGATGTCGACCTCGCGCTCCAGTTGCTCGAACAGGTTTTCCAGCCGCTCCTTCACGCTGGCCAGGTCGAGCACGAGTTGCTTGTTCTCCAGCTTCAGCGGCAGGTGCGCGGCGATGGTGTCCGCCAGGCGGCCGGGCTCATCGATGCTGGCAATCGACGTCAGTATCTCGGGCGGGATCTTCTTGTTCAGCTTGACGTATTGGTCGAACTGCTGCATCACGGCGCGGCGCAGCGCCTCGACCTCGGCGTTGTCCTTGTCGGCATCGCCCGCGTCCAGCGGCGTGACGGTGGCGACAAAGTGCGTCTCGGCGCCGTCCTCGATGTGGGTGACGGTGGCGCGCTGCTGGCCCTCGACCAGCACCTTCACCGTGCCGTCGGGCAGCTTCAGCATCTGCAGGATGGTGGAGACGCAACCGACCTCGAACATGTCGCCCACCAGCGGTTCGTCCTTGGCGGCGGTTTTCTGCGCCACCAGCATGATGCGGCGGTCAGCGGCCATGGCGGTTTCGAGCGCCTTGATGCTCTTGGGCCGGCCCACGAACAGCGGGATGACCATGTGGGGAAACACCACCACGTCGCGCAGCGGCAGCAGCGGCAGGTCGATGGGGGTGGGCGGCAAGGGGGTGGTTCCGGACATGAAGAATCCTCAGGTGATCAGCCTGCAAATGGCTGCTCAGGTGTCATTTTCAACCCAGCGGCGGGCTGGGCGTGCAAAGCGGGGGTAAATCACCCGTGCCAGAGTGGGCAGCAGCGGAACTTGCTATTCATCGAATAGCTGCTCGCGCTTGCCCCGCCTGGCCTGGAGCCAGAAAAGCCTTGAAATCAGGCTTTTTTCGCCGCCTCGTGGTAAACCAGCAGCGGCGGCTGGTGTTCTTCGATGGTGTTCTCGTCGAGCACCACCTTGGCCACGTTGGCGGTGTGCGGCAGCTCGAACATGGTGTCGATCAGCGCGCCTTCCAGAATCGAGCGCAGCCCGCGCGCGCCGGTCTTGCGCGCCAGCGCCTTGCGGGCGATGGCCTTGAGCGCGCTGGGGCGGATTTCCAGCTCGACGCCTTCCATCTGCAACAGGCGCCCGAACTGCTTGACCAGCGCGTTCTTCGGCTCGGTCAGGATTTGCACCAGCGCGTCCTCGCTCAACTCGGCCAGCGTGGCCACCACGGGCATGCGGCCGACCAGCTCGGGGATGATGCCGTACTTGATCAGGTCCTCGGGCTCCACGTCCTGAAAGGCCTCGCTGATCGAGCGCTGCTGCTTGCTGCGTACCGTGGCGCCAAAACCGATGCCGGAGGCCTCGGTGCGCTGCTCGATCACTTTCTCCAGCCCCGCGAACGCGCCACCGCAGATGAACAGGATATTGGTGGTGTCGATCTGCAGGAAGTCCTGGTTGGGGTGCTTGCGCCCGCCCTGCGGCGGGATGCTGGCCATGGTGCCCTCGATCATCTTGAGCAGAGCCTGCTGCACGCCCTCGCCCGAGACATCGCGCGTGATGCTGGGGTTGTCGGCCTTGCGGCTGATCTTGTCGATCTCGTCGATGTAGATGATGCCGCGCTGCGCGCGATCAACGTCGTAGTTGCAGCTTTGCAGCAGCTTGCTGATGATGTTCTCGACGTCCTCGCCCACGTAGCCAGCCTCGGTCAGCGTGGTGGCGTCGGCCATGACGAAGGGCACATCAAGCTGGCGCGCCAGCGTCTGCGCCAGCAGCGTCTTGCCGCTGCCGGTGGGGCCGATCAGCAGGATGTTGCTCTTGGCGAGTTCAACGTCGCCGCCCTTCGCTTCTTCCTTGTGCTTCAGGCGCTTGTAGTGGTTGTAGACCGCCACCGACAGCGTGCGCTTGGCCTTCTCCTGGCCGATGACGTAGTTGTCCAGGTTGGCCTTGATGTCGGCGGGCGTGGGCAGGTCGCCCTTGGCCTCGCCAGCGGCATCGTCCGCGGGCACTTCCTCGCGGATGATGTCGTTGCACAGGTCGATGCACTCGTCGCAAATGAACACCGACGGGCCAGCGATCAGCTTCTTCACCTCGTGCTGACTCTTGCTGCAGAACGAGCAGTAAAGCGTTTTTTCGCTGGAGGAAGAGCCCTTTTTATCGGCCATTGCGTGTCAGTTTCATGATGGATCGGCGCATGATAACCAAATCATCACGCCGAGGAGGCGGGCGCCGTTGTCCAGAGCCAACGGGTGATGGCGGGCAACGGAAAGGCCGCCGTCGGATGAATGGGCTGCCTGCCTCTCCCGCAAGCGGGAGAGGGAGTGTCCAGCTTGTCAATCGAACGGCCGCGGAGCAGGCCATCCGCGAGCACCCGTGGAAGGGCTTGGCCCGCCCGCTGGGTGCGTCCCCTTGCCCAGCAAAGGGGAAGCCGCGTCAGCGGCTCAGGGGGTTGTGCCGAATCAAGGCCTGTTCGCGATCACCTGGTCGACGATGCCGTACTCCTTGGCTTCGTCGGCGGTCATGTAGTAGTCGCGCTCGGTGTCCTGCTGGATCTTCTCCAGCGTCTGGCCGGTGCGCTCGGCCAGGATACGGTTCATCAGCGCCTTGGTGCGCAGGATGTCGCGCGCCTGGATCTCGATGTCGGTCGCCTGGCCGCGCGCGCCGCCCAGCACCTGGTGAATCATCACCTTGCTGTTAGGCAGGCTGTAGCGCTTGCCCTTGGCGCCCGCCGCCAGCAGGAAGGCGCCCATGCTGGCCGCGAAACCCAGGCACATGGTCGATACGTCGGGCTTGATGAACTGCATGGTGTCGAAGATCGACATGCCCGCCGTCACGCTGCCGCCGGGGCTGTTGATGTACAGCGAGATGTCCTTGTCGGGGTTTTCGCTTTCCAGAAACAGCAACTGCGCCACCACCAGGTTGGCGGTCTGGTCGTTCACCTCGCCCACCAGGAAAATCACGCGCTCTTTCAGCAGACGCGAATAAATGTCGAACGAGCGCTCGCCACGGCCAGACTGTTCGATGACCATGGGAATGAGGCCGAGGTTTTTCTGCGTTTCGTATTCGCTCATAAAGGAAAGCTCCGGAAAAGGATGTCTGGAAATGCAAATGGGGCCGGAACCGGCCGATTCCAAGCCCCATTGTCGTTGCTGCGCTGATGCCGAAAGACTCAAGGCCAAATCGGCCTTGAGCGCCCGTCCAGAAAGCGCGAGCAGCTATCAAAACAGAAGTTTATCAGGCTTGCTGACCCATCAGTTCATCAAAGCCCAGCTTCTTCTCGGTGACCTTGGCCTGACCCAGCACGTGCTCGGTCACCTTGTTCTCGATCACCATGGCCTCGACGTCGGCCAGGCGGCGGTTGTCGGCGTAGTAGTAGCGCACCACCTCGTCCGGCTTCTCGTAGCTGGCGGCCAGTTCCTCGACCTGCGCCTTCAGTTGCTCGGGCGTGGCCTGCAGGTTCTGCGCCTTCACCAGTTCGGCCACCACCAGGCCCAGGCGCACGCGGCGCTCGGCTTCGGGACGGAAGGTGTCCTCAGGGATCGGCAGCTTCTCCACGTCCTTGATGCCCCGCGCCTTCAGGTCGGCGCGGGCGTTCTGCACCATGCGGTCGACCTCGGCCTGCACGCTGGACTTGGGGATGTCCAGTTCGGCCTTGGTCATCAGCGCCTCCATCACGGCCTGCTTGTTGCGCTGGTTGACGCGGAACTTGACCTCGCGCTCCAGGTTCTTGCGGATGTCGGCGCGCAGGCCCTCGACGGTGCCGTCCTGCACGCCCAGCGACTTGGCCAGTTGCTCGTTCACCTCGGGCAGATGCGAAGCCTCGATCTTGTTCACGGTGACCATGAAATCGGCCGTCTTGCCAGCCACGTCCTGGCCGTGATAGTCCTCGGGGAAGGCCAGCGGGAAGGTCTTGCTCTCGCCCACCTTCATGCCGCGCACGGCGTCCTCGAACTCTTTCAGCATCTGGCCTTCGCCGACGACGAACTGGAAGTCCTCGGCCTTGCCACCGTCGAACGCTTCGCCGTCGATCTTGCCGGCGAAGTCGATGGTCACGCGGTCGCCGTCCTCGGCGGCGGCGTCCTTGGCGCGTTGGGCGAAGCTGCGGCGCTGCTTGCGCAGGATGTCGATGGTGCGGTCGATGGCCTCGTCGCTCACGTCGGCCGACACCTTCTCGATCTCGGCCGTGGCCAGGTCAGCGATCTTCACCTCGGGAAACACCTCGAACACGGCATCGAAGGCCACCTGCCCTTCGGGCGCGCCCTCTTTCTCGGTGATGGTAGGCTGGCCGGCCACGCGCAGCTTGGCCTCGTTGGCGGCGTTGAAAAAAGCCTCACCCACCTTGTCGTTCACCACCTCGTACTGCACCGAATAGCCGTACTGCTGCGCCACGATGCTCATCGGCACCTTGCCTGGGCGAAAGCCGTCCATCTTCACGGTGCGGGCCAGCTTGCGCAGGCGCGCGTTCACCTCGTTCTGGATAGTCTCGACGGGCAGCGTCAGCGTGATCTTGCGTTCGAGCTTTTCAAGGGTTTCGACATTCACGGCCATGGGCGTTCTCTCTGAAGGTTGATATCGTGGTGCGCGGGGGGGGACTCGAACCCCCACACCATTGCTGGCGTCAGGACCTAAACCTGGTGCGTCTACCAATTTCGCCACCCGCGCTGACCTGGGCTGAAACAAAGCGGGCGGTTCGCATGGCTGCAACCGCCCGATGAAATTTGGCGAACTGGGTATTTTAACCTGCAAGCGCCCTGGCGGATGACGCGCGCTGCGCGCGCATGACGTCGCCGCTGGCGCGGCGTCCGTGACGAAATGATTTGGGTCCGCTCATGGCGGCGCAGCCGCCGTCATGCGCCGCGTCAGCGGCGCGGTCATTCCGTCATCACACCACCGGCGGCGGCGGTTTCACCTTGAACCACGCCGCGTACATGGCCGGCAGCGCCAGCAGTGTCAGCGCCGTGGCCACGATCAGCCCGCCCATGATGGCCACCGCCATCGGCCCCCAGAACATGCTGCGCGACAGCGGAATCATCGCCAGCACGGCCGCCGCGGCCGTCAGCGCGATGGGGCGCAAGCGCCGCACCGCCGCTTCGGCGATGGCGTCCCACGCGGGCACGCCGCGCGCGCGGTCGGCCTCGATCTGGTCGATCAGGATCACCGAGTTGCGCTGGATCATGCCCATCAGCGCGATCACGCCCAGCAGCGCGACGAAGCCGAACGGCCGGTCCAGCACCAGCAGCGCCGCCGCCACCCCGGCGATGCCCAGCGGCCCGGTCAGGAACACCAGCATGGCGCGGCTGAAGCTGTGCAGTTGCAGCATCAGCAGCGTGAAGGTGAGAAACAGCATGATCGGCACTCCGGCGGCGATCGACGACGAGCCCTTGCTGCTCTCCTCCACCGCGCCAGCCACCTGAATGCGGTACTGCGGCTGACCGTCGCGCGCCCAGCGCGACTCCAGCTCGCGCAGCCCGGGCAGCAGCTCGTTGGTCACGGTGGCGCCTTGCAGGCCCTCCACCACGTCGGCGTTCACGGTGATGGCGTATTCGCGGTTCTCGCGCCACATCACGCCCGGCTCCCACGCGAACACGGGCCTGGCGATCTGCGTCAGCGGGATCGACTGGCCGCTGGCCGTGGGCAGGTAGGCGTTGGCGATGTCGGTGATGGCGTCGCGCTCGGCCAGCGGCTGGCGCAGCACGATGCCGATGAGTTTGTCGCCCTCGCGGTACTGCCCCACCGTGGTGCCCGACAGCATCACGTGGCCGGCCTGGGCGATGGACTGGCTGGTCACGCCCAGCGCGCGTGCCTTGGCCTGGTCCACCTCCAGCCGCATGGCCTTGACGGGCTCGTTCCAGTTGTCGTTCACGCCGCGCGTGTTGGGGCTTTCGCGCATCGCGGCGGCCACCTCGTCGGCACGGGCGCGCAGCTGCACCGGGTCGGGGCCGACCACGCGGAACTGCACCGGATACGGCACCGGCGGCCCGTTGGGCAGCAGCTTGACGCGCGCGCGCGCCTCCGGAAACTCCCGCGCCATCACGCCTTCAAGGCGCAGGCGCAACTGGTCGCGCGTGGCGCGGTCGGTCGTCATCAGGATCAGCTGCGACACGTTGGTTTGCGGAAACACCTGGTCCAGCGGCAGGTAGAAGCGCGGCACGCCCGAGCCAACCCACTGCGTCACGCTGGTCACGCCAGGCTCGGCGCGCAGGCGTGCTTCCACGCGCTTGGCCACATCTTCGTTGGCCGCGAACGAAGTGCCCTCGGGCGACCACAGATCCACCAGAATCTCCGGCCGCACCGAATCCGGGAAGAACTGCTGCTGCACCTTGCCCATGCCCGCCACGCCCAGCGCGAACAGCGCCGCCGTGACCCCGATGGTGATCCAGCGGTGGCGCACGCACCAGCGCACCAGATGGCGGAAGCCGTTGTAGAACGGGCTGTCGAACAGCTCATGCGGGCCGGTCTGTACGGCCCCGCCCTGGTTCAGCGCTCGCGCGCGCGCCGCGGCCACGTGCGGCGGCACGCGCAGCAGCCAGGCGCCCAACAGCGGCACGAACATCACCGACGCCACCCAGCTGATCAGCAGCGCCACCGCCGTCACGGCGAAGATGGCGAAGGTGTATTCGCCCACCGCCGACTTCGCCAGGCCAATGGGCAGAAAGCCCGCCGCCGTGATCAGCGTGCCCGTCAGCATGGGCATGGCGGTGATCTCGTAGGCGAAGGTGGCGGCGCGCAGCTTGTCGTGGCCCTCTTCCATCTTGCGCACCATCATCTCGATGGCGATGATGGCGTCGTCCACCAGCAGGCCCAGCGCGATGATGAGCGAGCCGAGCGAAATCTTGTGCAGCCCGATGCCCCAGTACTGCATCGCCAAAAAGGTGACGGCCAGCACCACCGGAATCGTGATGCCCACCACCAGCCCCGGGCGCGGGTCCAGCGTCCAGCGGCGCCACAGGGGGTGCTGGCCCGGCCGCCGGTGCAGGCCCAGCGCCAGAAAGCTCACCCCCAGCACGATCACCACGGCCTCGATCAGCACCTTGATGAACTCGCCCACCGAATCGGCCACCACCGTGGGCTGGTCCTGCACCTGCACCAGCCGCGCGCCCAGTGGCAGGCTCTGCTCGATCTCGGCGCTGGCGGCCTTCAGCGCCTTGCCCAGCGCGATGATGTCGCCGCCCTTGGCCATCGACACGCCCAGCGCGATCACCTCGTGCCCGTCGTGGCGCACCTTCACCTGCGGCGGATCGACGTAGCCGCGCGTGATCTCGGCGATGTCGCCCAGCCGCAGCTGCGCGCCCGAGGCACCGCGGATCGGCATGGCGCGCAACTGCTCGATGTCGTTGAACTGCCCGCCCACGCGCACCTGCACCACGTCCAGTGGCGTCTGCACCGCGCCGGCAGATTCCACGGCGTTCTGCGCGCCCAGCTGCCCCAGCACCTGGTTCATGTCCAGGCCCAGCCGCGCCAGGCGTTTTTGCGAAACCTCGATGTAAATCTTCTCGTCCTGCACGCCGAACAGCTCGACCTTGGCCACGTCCTTCACGCGCAGCAGGCGCTGGCGCGCGTCGTCGGCGAAGTCTTTCAGCTCGGCGTAGCTGAAACCCTCGCCCGACAGCGCGTAGATCACCCCGAACACGTCACCGAAGTCGTCGTTGAAGAACGGCCCCTGCACGCCCTGCGGCAGCATGATCCGCATGTCGTTGACCTTGGCGCGCACCGTCTGCCAGCCTTGCTGCACCTCGCGGGGCGGGGTTGAATCCTTCAGCTGGAAAATGATCTGTGCCTCGCCCGGCTTGCTGTAGCTGCTGATCTTGTAGGCGTGGGGCACCTCCTGCAGCGTGCGCTCGATCTTGTCGGTCACCTGGTCGGCCACCTGCTGCGCCGTGGCGCCGGGCCAGTAGGCGCGCACCACCATGGCACGGAAGGTGAAGGGCGGGTCTTCGTCCTGCCCCAGTTGAAAGTAGGCCGCCACGCCCAGCAGCATCAGCGCCACCATCAGGTAGCGCGTCAGCGCGGCGTGCTCCAGCGCCCAGCGCGACAGGTTGAAACGCCGCTTTGGCGGCGGGGCGCGCTCGGGGTCGCCTGGGATGGGCGAGTCTTGTTCGCTCATGGCAGCCCTCAGCGCGATGCGGCGGCGGCCGGCGGCGGCACCCCGTTGGCCTTGTTCTCGATGGCCGTCGGCGCCGGGTTGGCGCCGGGCTCCGCCCTGCTGGGCTGATACACCGTCACCTTCTGCCCCGCCGCCAGCACGTGCACGCCGCTGGCCACCACGCGCATGCCCGGCGTCAGGCCGCTGGCGATCACCACGTCATTGCCGTCGGCGCCAGCCACTTGCACCGGCTGCAAGCGCACCGTGCCGCCGGCCTCGTCGTACACCCACACCGCCGTGCCCGCCCCTTCCTGGCGCAGCGCGGAGGTGGGCAGCTTGATCACCGGCACGCCCCGCGCGCCGCTCTGGCGCGGCGAGGCATACACCGTGGCCCCCAGGGGCGGCGCCTCGGCGTCGGCCAGCGTCACCTTCACGGCGTAGGTGCGCGTCACCGGGTCGGCAGCGGCCGCCACCTCGCGCACGCTGCCACTCCACCTGTCTTCGCCCGCCCAGGCCCGCACGTCCACCACCTGCCCCACGCGCACGGCGGCCACGCGGTCTTCCGGCACGGCGAACACCACATCGCGCGGGCCATCCTGCGCCAGGCGCACCACCGGCGTGCCCGCGCCCACCACCTGGCCCACCTCGGCATCCACGCCCGTCACCACGCCGCTGACATCGGCCAGCAGTTGCGTGTAACCGGCCTGGTTGCCCTGGCTGGCCAGTTGCGCCCGGGCCTGGTCCAGCGTGGCCTGCGCGGCCTTCAGCTGGGCGCCGCGGCGCTCCATCTCGGCGGCGCTGATGAAGCCCTGGTCGCGCAGGTTCTGAAAGCGCTTCAAATCCGCCGCCGCCAAATCGCGCTGCGTGGTGGCCGACGCCACCTGCGCCCGCGCCGCATCGGCGGCCAACTGGTAGTCGCGCGCGTCCAGTTGCGCCAGCAACTGCCCCGCCTGCACGCGCTGGCCCGGCTCCACGGCGCGGCGCGTGATCTTGCCGCCCACGCGAAAGCCCAGGCGCGACTCCACCCGCGCCCGCACCTCGGCGGCATATTCATGCGCTGATTCGTAGGGAGATTCGCCCACCGTGATGAGCTTGACCGCGCGCACCGGTTCGGCGGGCGGCGGCGCCTTGCCACATCCGGCCAGCAACACGGCCAGCAACGCGCCGCCAAGCGCGCCCCGAGCCGGAGAAAAAAGCCACATAAAGTCCTTGATGGCCCACGCCGGGGCGAATGCGATTCATGGTCCGAAAGAAAACCGACTTGCCGATTCCTCGACATGGCGTGATGGAGCGCTCTTGTTGAGAAAGCGGGCTAGCCCGCGAGGCGGCGCTCAAAGGGCGTGCGATGACCCATCGCGGCCAAGGCCGCTCCCACCACGAATGGCAGGCATCCATGCACCGCGACGGAATCTCAAGTGGCTCTCTTTCAGATCAAATCAATAATGACTGACTGGTTAGTAATCTAAATGAGCCATCCCTGGGCTGTCAAGAAAGACCGCGTTGCCGCCGCCGCGCTGGGGTGGCGCCAACACCGCGCGGCCTGCCCCGCGCGCGCAACGACAATCACGGCGTGAAAGCCCCCGCCGCCCCCATCGACCATTACGAGAACTTCCCCGTCGCCAGCTGGCTGTGCCCGCCGCGCCTGCGCCCGCCCATCGCCGCCATCTACCACTTCGCGCGCACGGCCGACGACCTCGCCGACGAGGGCGACGCCCCGCCCGCCCAGCGCCTGGCCGACCTGGCCGCCTACCGCGCCGACCTGCACGCCGTGGCCGCCGGGCAAACGCCATCGCCGCGCTGGGCCGCCGTGTTCACGCCGCTGGCCGCGCAGATGCAGGCCTTCGCCCTGCCACTGCAGCCGCTGGACGACCTGCTGTCCGCCTTCGCACAGGACGTGGTGAAAACGCGCGACGGCGCCGCCTATGCCGACTGGGCCGAGTTGCTCGACTACTGCCGCCGCTCCGCCAACCCCGTGGGCCGCCTGCTGCTGCACCTGTACGGCGTGACAGGCGACGAAGCGCTGGCTGAGAGCGACGCCATCTGCACCGCGCTGCAGCTCATCAATTTCTGGCAGGACCTCAGCGTGGACATCCCGCGCGGCCGCTACTACCTGCCGCTGGCCGAATGCGCGGCACACGGCATCGTCATCACCGATCCGGCCACGCAGTTCGCCGCCCTGCGCTCTGATTCGAATACTACGCAATTGATAGCTGCCTGCGCCAACCACGCCAGGGCTATCATGCAAAAAGGCTCCAAACTGGTGCACCGCACTCCCGGTCGCGCGGGCTGGGAGTTGCGCGCCGTGGTGCAAGGCGCCATGCGCATCCTCGACAAGATCGCCGCGCTGGACCACCGCACGCTGGAGCAGCGCCCCACCGTCGGCAAGCTGGATGCGCCGATCATTCTGTGGCGCATGCTGTGGATGTAAGCTCGCGCAGACAAAAAAGGAGCGGCCCGATGCATGACCTTCACCCCCGTACACAACGGCGCATCTGGCCCGCCATCGGCATCGCGGCCCTGGCCGCCACCCTCGCCGCTTGCGGCTCCCGGCCCGAGCCGTTCGACCCCGGCCAGATCGTTGCCACCGAAGTCATTCCGCCGGGTCAACCCATGGCGGAATTCAATCTGCCCACCATCGTGCGCGAGGGCACTGGGGAGCCTTTGCAGGTGGGCGATTTCGTCATGCTGCACCGCTTCGAGATGGACAGGCAGACCGGCAAGATCGTCTGGGACAGAAGCCAGGGCTGGGCATGGCTGGGTTTTTTGAATCAGAAAGAAACCCCCTTTTTTACCTGCTGGGATGAATGCGAAGTCGATTCGGCGATGGTGGGGATGAAGGTGGGCACCGTGTTCAAGTACGACGAAGCCGACTTGCGGCGGCTGGAGCCGCAGTGGAAGGGCAAACCACCCCGCAAGTATGACGGCGGGGGGAGCCGCATGATGCCCGGAGGGGGATTCGGCATCCCGATTGGCGACGTCAGTGTTTACCGCAAGCAAGTCCTTCATCAGACTCTCGAGTTGCGCAAGACGGTCCATACTCTTCCCGGCTATCTGCAAGCGCAGTTGATGAACATCGAGGGGTTGATCTTCAAGGGACCGAACAATGACCGCGCCTTGCTCGACAAATCAGTTTGGCGGGGATACGCGGGGGGGGTGGAACCCGTATGTTTGTTGGCAAAGACCTCCTCAAGATTGTCCAGCGTTGCCCCGCACAATTGCTGCGGCACACGCGGGAAGTAGTGCGCACGGGGCCGATGCTGTACGGCGAAGGCTGGATACCGACCCAGATCACCAGCGAGCCGCGCCGGCTGTGGGTGAGCGAGGTGGAGCTGCTGGGCCAATGCGCCGACGGCAGCACGATGTCGTTCAAGTTCGGGCCGAGCAGGGGCAGGCGTCCCGAAGGCCGTCCCAGGAGCGGCCCCATTTACCAGGGTTACTGGGACGACTGGTTCAAGAGCGCCTGGGACAACCTGCCGCTGGGCATCCACATCAATCCGCCGCCAGAACTTCCGCTGCCGCGCAAGTGCCCGCCCGAGGGCTGCGTGGTGCCGTAAGAGCCTGTTCAATGTCTCGGAGCGAGGGGCATGGGATGGATGCGTCGATGCGATGCGTCGTGCGCAGCCAATAGCGTGGGCTATTGGCTGGTGCGACAACGAAGCAGCGCGCCGCGCACTCGTTTCAGGCAACCTCGAAGAGACTTTGAACAGGCTCGGCCGCCCCTGCCACGCAGGTGACGCGCCAACGAATGGGACAATCCCCCGCGTGAACGCCGCCACCCAGTCCCCGCAGGACTACGTCCAGCAGAAAGCCGCTGCCTCGGGCAGCAGCTTCTACTACGCCTTTCTGTTCCTACCGCCGCCGCGCCGCGCCGCCATCACGGCGTTCTACGCCTTCTGCCGCGAGGTGGACGACGTGGTGGACGAAGTGTCAGACCCCGGCGTGGCCGCCACCAAGCTGGCCTGGTGGCAAACCGAAGTGGGCCGCGCCTACGCCGGCCAGCCGACGCACCCGGTGATGCAGGCGCTGATGCCGCACGTGGCCGACTACGGCATCGAGGCGCGCCACTTGCTGGCCATCATCGAAGGCTGCCAGATGGACCTGACACAGACGCGCTACCTGGACTTCGCCGCGCTGGAAAAATACTGCCACCTCGTCGCCGGCATCGTGGGCGAGGTGTCGGCGCGCATCTTCGGCCAGCATGACGCGCGCACCACCGACTATGCGCACAAACTGGGCCTGGCCTTCCAGATGACCAACATCATCCGCGACGTGGGCGAAGACGCCCGGCGCGACCGCATCTACCTGCCGGTGAACGAGTTGCAGCGCTTCGACGTGAAGGCGCACGAGATCCTGAAAGGCGTGTATTCCGACCGCTTCACCGCGCTGATGAAGTTCCAGGCCGAGCGGGCACACGCGCTGTACGACGAGGCCCTGGCCCTGCTGCCCGCCGCCGACCGCCGCGGCCAGAAGCCCGGCCTGATGATGGCCAGCATCTACCGCACGCTGCTGCGCGAAGTCGAGGCCAGCGACTTCCAGGTGCTGCACCAGCGCATCGCCCTGACGCCGCTGCGCAAGCTGTGGCTGGCGTGGAAGATGCAGGCTTTAGGACGCTTCTGACCATGTTTGATGACGAAATGACCGCGCCGCTGCGCGCCGGCGATGACGGAATGACTGGCGCCCCGTCATGGCGCGCAGCGCCGTCATCGAAGCGCAGCGAGGTCATGCCGCGAAGCGTCGTCATCGCCGTCCTCGCATGAACATCGCCATCATCGGCGCCGGCTGGGCCGGCATGTCAGCGGCCGTGCGCGCGGTGGAATTGGGCCACGACGTCACGGTGTTCGAGGCCGCCCGCACCCTGGGCGGCCGCGCGCGCGGCGTGCCGCTGGCGCTGCCGGACGGGCGCGAGGTGATGGTGGATAACGGCCAGCACATCCTGATCGGCGCCTACGCCGACTGCCTGCGGCTGATGCGCACCGTGGGCGTTGACCCCGGCACCGCCCTGCTGCGCCTGCCGCTGGCGCTGCAGTACCCCGACGGCAGCGGCCTGGCTCTGCCCGACTGGCCCGCCCCGCTGGACGCCGCCGCCGGCATCCTGGCCGC
Source organism: Pseudomonadota bacterium (assembly GCA_030538085.1). GTDB lineage: Bacteria > Pseudomonadota > Gammaproteobacteria > Burkholderiales > Burkholderiaceae_C > Ottowia. The sequence goes on from JAUNUR010000032.1 coordinate 32,506, forward strand.
GCGCGGCTGGGCCTGGGGCGACAAGCTGGCGCTGCTGCGCGCCGCGCTGGGCTGGCGGCGCGCGGGCTTTCAGTGCGACGAGCGCCTCAGCGTGGCCGATCTGTGCGCCCCGTTGCCACGGCGCCTGCGCGACGAATTCATCGAGCCGCTGTGCGTGTCCGCGCTCAACACGCCCATCGCCGAATCCAGCGCGCGGGTGTTCCTGCGCGTGCTGCACGACGCGCTGTTCAGCCAGCGCGGCGGCTCCAACCTGCTGCTGCCGCGTATCGACCTGGGCGCGCTGCTGCCCGATGCGGCGGCACGCTGGATCAGCGCGCGCGGCGCCCGCGTCATCGCCGGGCAGCGTGTCGAATCGCTGCACTGGCGGGCGCCGCACTGGCACATCGACGGCCAGCCGTTCGACCACGTGCTCATCGCCACTTCGGCGCCGAATGCGGTGCAAATCGCCGTCCAGTCAGCGCAGGCAGCTACGCCATCAATAGCAGATCAGTTACACGCCTGGGCCCATGGCGCCGCGCGGCTGCGGCACCAGGCCATCACCACCGTGTACGCCCAGATGGCCGAACCCGCCGCGCGGCTGCGCGCGCCCATACAGGCGCTGCGCCCCGGCGCGGACGAGCCGGCGCAGTTCGTGTTCGACCGCGACGCCATCACGCCCGCCGAGCGGTCCACGCACCTGCTGGCCTTCGTCGTCAGCGACAGCCAGGGCGACCGCGCCGCGCTGCAGGCCGCCATCACGGCGCAGGCCGCGCGTCAGTTGAAGGTGCAGGTCACGCCGCTGCTCACCGTGACCGAAAAGCGCGCCACCTTTGCCTGCACACCCGGCCTGCAGCGTCCCGCCGGCGCCATCGCGCCGGGCCTGGCCGCATGCGGCGACTACATCGACGGCCCCTACCCCGCCACGCTGGAGGGCGCGGTGCGCAGCGGCCTGCAAGTGGTGGAGGCGCTCCGCTAGAATCGGCGCCGTGCCTCGCACGCGGGTGTAGTTCAATGGTAGAACGGCAGCTTCCCAAGCTGCATACGAGGGTTCGATTCCCTTCACCCGCTCCAGTCTCGGGCCACACCCCCCCACTCAATCCGGCATCACCA
>JAUNUR010000033.1 GCA_030538085.1 Pseudomonadota bacterium
CGCCCCAGAACAGCAGGTCCTCGATGTCGCGCCGCGTCCACGGCGCGGGCTGGGTAATGGAGGCGAACGGCTCTTGCCGCAGCCGCCGCGTGGCCAGGAAAAAGAACAGCGCGAACGCCACCAGGTAGGTCAGGCCGTACCAGTGAACGGCCAGCGGGCCGATACGGATGGCGATGGGGTCGATTTGGGGGTGCAGCAGCATGGCGCCGATTGTGCACTTCCTGGGTGGCGCGGCCGTGCCTGCGACGCTTAACGCCGGTCCCGCATGGCGGCGGCGAAGAACCGCACCAGCTCCACATCCAGCTCCGCGCGCACCGCCGCGGCGCCAATGGGGCGCTCGGCAAACGGCACATGCACCGCCGCCTGTCGCCGTGCCTCGGCCATGCGCGCTTCCTCGGCCCTGGCGTCGTGCCCGGCGTAATCAGCCAGCAGCGTCACGCCCCAGGGGGCCACTTCGACGATGCCGCCCATCACGTCGATCGTCAGTTCAGGCGCGTTCAAGGGGCGGATCACCAGGCGGCCTGGCGCCAGTTCAGTGAGCAGCGGCGCGTGGTCCTTCAGCACGCCCAGGTAGCCCCACACGCCGGGCACGCCGACATAGCTGACCTGGCCATGGAACAGCAGCTCATGGAGCGTGGAAACCTGCAGGTAAAAGCCGGGTGCATCAGCCATCACGCACTCCGCAATGCATTGGCGCCCGCCACGATCTCGGCCAACTCGCGCGTGATGGCCTCCTGGCGCGACTTGTGATACTGGTGCGTCAGCTCGTCGAGCATGCGGTCGGCATTGTCGGTGGCGGCCTTCATGGCCACCATGCGCGCGCTCTGCTCGCAGGCGGCGTTTTCCACGATGGCGCGGTAAATCACGGTTTCCACATAGCGCAGCAGCAGTGCATCGACGACGCGCCCCGGCTCCGGCTCATAGAGGTAGGGCACGCCCGCCTCGGCCCCCGTGAGCGCGGGCAACTCGGCCAGTTCACGACTGAACGGCAGAATGCGCGCCAGCACCGGCTCGAAGTTGAGCGCGTTCACGAACCGGTTGGTGGCAACGAAAAGCTCGTCGATCTGGCCGTCGAGAAACTGGTGCAATGGCACCGCCACGGCGCCCATCAGCGCCGTCACGTCGTCGGGCGACAGGTCGGCCACCCCCACGGCTTGCGCCACGATCCTGGCGCCCGCGCGGCGCATGGCGCCCAGGCCGCGCGCGCCGATCACCGTCACGCTCACCCGCCGTCCCGCCGCCTGCCACGACAGCATCTGCGTGATGCACATGTGCAGCAAGCGCGTATTCAATGCGCCGCACAAACCCTTGTCGGTGGTCACCACGATCATGCCGACCCGGTGCGCCGGCAAGCGCTGCGCCATCAGGGGTGAGCGGTAGTCCTCGCACTGCTCCAGCATGCGCGCCACGATGCGGAACAAGGATTCGCTGTATGGCCGCACCGCGCGGGCACGCTGCTGCGCCCGCCCCATGCGGATGTAGGCGATGCGCTGCATCGCGCTGGTGATCTGCCGCGTCTTGGTGACGCTGGCGATGCGCTGGCGGATTTCGCGAGCCTGGGCCATGAAAAGATTGTGCCGTCAGCTTGTAAACGTTGGCACCCCGCAAAAACTGGCAGCTTCTCACCGCAGTCGTACAAAATGCCGATATGCCCCGCTTTTTCATGCGTTTCGCACTTGCCCTGCTGACCAGCCTGGCAGTGGGCATCGGCGTGGGGCTGACCACGTTCGCGGTGTTTCTGGTGCTGGAAGTGACACTGCCCACGGGGCAGTTATGCGAGCGCATGGGCGGCAGCTTCGAGGGCGCCTGCAGCTACATGATGATGGCCATCGTGCTGCTGGCGGGCGTGGCGGCCGCGGTGCTTTATCTCATCGTCCGTCTGATCAAGGAGTTTTCACGGCCCACCGCACCTGCTCCAGCCAGTGAGCCACGGGGCGATGCGCATGCTGGCCCTGCGCCCGCCATGTCGGGAAACACCCCGCCACTGAGCCGTCTGTGGTGGCTGTCGTTGGCGCTGGCGTTGCTGGGTTTGCCAATGGCGGAAGTGCTGATGTGGATGTTCAACGCATCGCCTACGGCATTGCAGGCGCTGCGCGTGGCGACCTGGGGCGGCATCGGTTTTTACATCCTCATGTCGGCGCTTGAACTGCGCAAGCTGGGCCAGCAGCCCGTGCTGGCGTTGCTGGCCCTGGTGCCGTGGGTGGGCGTGCTGGCGGTGGCCGCGCTGGTCTTCTTCGTTCACCGCGCGCGCCCGACCGCTGGCAGCGGCGCCTGATTCCATTTCCACTTCAAGGCGTCAATCACCGTCATCCCGACGAAGGCCGGGATCCAGGTTTTTCCGCACACGCCGCCTGGATTCCCTTCGCCGGAATGACGAGATATGGCAGCTTTGCTCTGGAATTGAAATGAGGCTGGCGCTCAGTAAATATCCGCCCCCTCACCCTGCCCCGGCAGATCGGCGGCCTTGAAGCGCCGCGCGGCCAGCGCGTAGCGCCCCTTCTTGATCAGCGACGTGCCTTCCACCATCTCGATGGTGCCTTGCACGAATTCATCCTCGGGGTCGACGCGGCGCACGCCCTCGCACCAGCGCACAGCCTCAGCGTAGTCGTACAGCGGGTGGCTGTCGTCGACATAGAAACGCGACACCGCGCACATGCACCAAACGTGGCCACGATCGCCGTATTCGCGCACGCAGGGCAGCACGCGCTGGACAACCACCGGATCGGCCGGTTGGTTGACCAGGCCGTTGGCCAGGCGGTTGAGAAACCCGTCGACATACCTGGCCTCCATGTCCGAAAGTTCCTCTTCTTCCGCCATGCGGTCAAGGTAGCGCAGCATCCACTCGAAACTCTGGTGGCGCCAGGCACGCTCTTGCGCCTCGGGCAGGTCGGGCAGTTCAGCCTGGTCGTGCGTCAGCACCGCCATGTTGGAGATGGCCGCGCCACAGTTGTTGTCGGCCGCCAGCCGACTGTAGTGCTGCGATTTTTCCAGGTCGAAGTGCGAGCCGGCGTCCTGGTAATAGGCACCCAGCTTGAGCTGTTGCAGGCTGTAGCCGTGGTCGGCGGCTTCGCGCATGAGGCCCAGAACACGATCCTGCTCGCCCGCGTCTTCGAGCGGGCTGATCACCGGCTCGAACGGGCAGTCGCACGGATACGGCTCGGGCGGCAGCAGGCGCCGGGCATGGTCGTACCACTGCCGCGCCACCGACAGGTTCTGCGGCAGCCCGGCCCAGCCGTTTTCGCACAGAAAACCGTACAGCACGGCGGCCTGCGGCTGGCGCAGCTTGTTCAGGCTGGCCATTTGCGCCAGCCAGGTGCCCTGGCGGTCGTGTTCCAGCCAGAACGTCAACGCCATGCGCACGTCGTCGCCTTCCACCCAGTTCAGCGGCGCGGTGACGCGGTAGTGCGCGGCCACCTCTTCCGCTGGCCGTCCGGCCTGCTGGCACAGCTTGGCCAGGCTGCGGTGGATGCGGCCCCGCAGGTTGTCGGCCAGGGGGCGCTTGAGCACGGCCTCGGCCTTGGCGATGACCTGCTTCAGATAGCGTGGGTCCTCGTCATCGCCCTCGGCGTTGACCGGGTCCAGCTCATCGCTCCAGGCGTAGTAGCGGATGAAGCCTTTTTCTTCCTCGCTCAGATCGCTCAGGTACGGCGCATCGGCCAGCGCCAGGATTTCGTCCCAGCTACCGCCCCAGCGCGGCAGGATGAAATTGGCATAGGAGGCGATGGCTTCCACCGCAGGCCGTTTCAGGCCGTGGGCCACGCGCATCCAGAACCAGGCCTCGTCCTGCGCATGTTCATGCCGCTCGGCACGTAATGGAAGAAAGGGTTGCAGGCAGGCAGGCATCTGGGCCGGCAACGGTGGCAATTCCAGCCGGTCCAGCCCCCGGCTGGCCAGCAGTTGGCGCAGCTCGGGTGATTCGTCCAGCTCGAACACCGCGCTGGCGGGGCGCTGGCCGCTGTCCAACCAGTCGGTCAGCCATTGCGGCTCTTCAAAGCCGCCCACCATGTTGACGATGCTCCGCATCAACAGCCACAGGCGGCTGTCATCGGCGGCCTGGCGCGACAGATAGTCCATCGCCAGCACACAGCCAGCGTGGTTGGCGTAGGCGGCGGCTTGCCATTGCTGCTCGCCCACGCTGCCGGCCCAGCCCTCGCCACGGTAGTCCCAGCCCACGCCGCACCAGTGCACCACGCGCAGCAGCGGCGCCCAGAAGCTATCCGGGCGCGCCGCCTGCCAGTCGTCCAGCAGCTTCGGCTGATTGAGCTGGCGCAGCCTGCACACTTCGGCCAGGTTGTTGGCGGCCTCTACCAGGTCCTGCTCGCCCTTGAGCCCCGGCACAAGGGCCAGCGCGTCCAGCTCGGCGTCCAGCGCCGCCCAGTCGCGCGCGGGCAGCAGCGCCCACCAGTTGGGCCGCTCGGCGGCAAAGGCTTCGTCCACGCGCTCGGCGGACAGGGGCTGGGCAGCGGTCGTGTTCATGATGGAGTGCTTTCTTCTGAATGATGAGAGGACTTCGGCGCGGATGATAGAGGCCACAGTGCTTCACCAACCCAGCCGCGCGCTTCGTCGGAGGTCACCAGCGCGTCTTCGCGCCAGGGCAGGTGCTTCCAGTTGCTGGCGAAGCCCTCCAGGTATTCCTCGGCCTCGACTTCGGCGATGCGGCGCAGGTTGCGGTTTTGCTGCCAGCTCAGCCAGGCGCCGCGCCCCCGCGCATAGGCCTGGGCAAAGCCGCGCCAGTCGTCAAAGCAGTCCTGCACGCGCTGGGCGTTCAGGCGCAGAAAGCGCTCGGCCCGCGCTTCGGGCAGATGGCCGCAGGCGGTCAGCACGCGCAGCACGAAGGTCTGCCGCGCCGCCGCGAAGGCCAGCAGGTCGTAGGCGGCGATGCCCGCGCCAGCGCAATGGGCCATGAAGTCGCCATCGCAAAACTGCGGCACGCCAAAGAACTGGAACCAGAACTTCTGCAGCCACTCGGCGCGCTCGCCGGCGTCGGCGGGGAAATCCAGATCGCGCTCCACCCGCTCGCGCAGCGTGGCCTGCGCGCTGGCACTCAGACCCAGCGCGAACCCGCTGTGGCGCGGATAGACGCTGATGCCCTGGCGCAGGTACAGCAGGTCGGCCACGGCAAACGCCCAGCGCTGGCGCCGCTCGTGCCGCGCATCGGACGCGGGCGCCGCTGGTGGCAACAGGCCGAGCCAGCGGCGGCGGGGCGGTGTGATGGGCGCAGGCACGCTGGTGTCCGCCGCAGTGGGCGCTTGCGCCAGCAGCGCCGCCAGCCATCCGCTGGGCGGGTCGGCGTCGGCCTCGACAATCTCCTTCAAATCGTCCCGCGACAGGCCCAGCACGGCGGCGGCCAGCACGGTGGGCGGCGGCGCCTGGGCACCGCCCAGCATGGCGCGGGCCGCGACCCATGGGTGCCCGCCAAGGGCGAGCCAGTATTCGCGCACGCCGGGGTTGGGATGCCGCGCGATCAGCGCGGCCTGTTCGGCCAGCAAACGCTGGGCCTGGGGCAGATGCAGGTGGGCGTGGAAGGGCACGATGCGCGGTGCATCGGCTGACGCGGCTTCCGCGGGCAAGTGCATCAGGCCCAGCGCCGCGCAATCGGCCACGCCGTCAATGCCCAGCGCCAGATGGTTCAAGAATGAGAGCACGCCTGGCACGTATTTCGCCGACGGCGGCCGGTTCTGCTTGCCCTTGACCTGCTCCAGCCGCCATTCGCCCAGCTCCTGGATCAGACTGAGGGTGACGTGGGGCTGGTTGCCCGCGTCGCGCAGCGAGAAGATGCGCCGCTGCCCCTGTTCGATGGAGCGCGCATAGAAGTCGCCATAGCCGCCGCGCAGGTTTTCGCGGTCCTCGAACTCGCCCACGCAATGCTGCATGTGGAACGATTCGTAGGCCATTTCGGAGCGCAGCAGGTCGCCCGCGCTGACGAACTCCACGAAGCGGCCCTGCGCCGTCTCCAGTTCGACGCGAAACGCCTCGGGCGAGCTGGGCGCCCAGCCCGCGCGGCGCTGACGCGCCATGCGCTCGTGGTCTTGGTGCCAGCGCGCCAGCGCCTCGAAATAGGTGATCTTGTGCAGCTTGCCCGCCAGGCGGCGCCCGCGCAGGGCGTGCAGGAATTCGAGCATCTGCCGCTCGGCATCGATCAGGCGCGGGTGTTCGGGGTCGATGTAATGGGGCGGCTCGGCAGCGGCGCCTTCTTGTGCCTGCAGGTGACGCACGAACCACGCCGGCGGCGCCAGCTCGGGCTGGCACAGTGCCCAGCGGCGCACGCTGTCCACCGGCACGGTGTGGGCGAAGCTGCCCACGCACCAGCGGAAGAAGTGGTTGCCCAGCCAGTCGCGGATTTCAGGCGGGTCTTGCCGCCGCTGCGCCCGCGCGTCGATGGCGCGCCGGATGTGCGGCGCGTTGACCACGTTGCGCGGCTGGTAGCCATGCGCGCGCCGGGCATCGGCAGTACCGATAGACCGCGACATGGGGGCTGAGATGCGGGTCAGTCCTGGAGCAGCGACAAATCGCGCACCGCGCCCTTGTCGGCGGACATGGCCAGCCTGGCGTAGGCCTTGAGCGCCGCCGACACTTTGCGCGGACGCGGCCGGGCGGGCTTCCAGCCCAGCTTGTCCTGCTCTGCGCGGCGCTTGGTCAACTCCTCATCAGACACCAGCACGTCGATGGTGCGGTTGGGAATGTCGATGCGGATGCGGTCGCCGTTGCGCACCAGGCCGATGGCACCACCCCCTGCCGCCTCGGGCGAGCAGTGGCCAATCGACAGACCCGAGGTGCCGCCCGAGAAGCGCCCATCGGTCAGCAGCGCGCAGGCCTTGCCCAGGCCCTTGCTCTTGATGTAGCTGGTGGGGTAGAGCATCTCCTGCATGCCGGGGCCGCCCTTGGGGCCTTCGTAGCGCACCACCACCACGTCGCCGGCCTTCACCTGGTCGGCCAGGATGTGCTCGACGGCCTCGTCCTGCGACTCGACCACGTGGGCCGGGCCTTCGAACACCAGCAGGCTGTCGTCGACACCCGCGGTCTTGACCACACAGCCGTTCAGGGCGATGTTGCCGCGCAACACGGCCAGGCCGCCCTCTTTCGAGAAGGCGTGATCGACGGAGCGGATACAGCCGCCCGCGCGATCGGTGTCCAGGCTGGGCCAGCGCACCGACTGGCTGAAGGCGACCTGCGTGGGCACGCCGCCGGGGCCGGCCTGGTAGAAGGTCCGCACCGCCTCGCTGGGCTGGCGCATCAGGTCCCATTCGGCCAGTGCATCGCCCAGCGTGGGGGCGTGCACGGTGGGCGTGTCGGTGTGCAGTTTGCCGGCGCGCTCCAGCTCGCCCAGGATGGCCATGATGCCGCCGGCGCGGTGCACATCCTCGATGTGGTACTTGTCGGTGTTGGGCGCCACCTTGCACAGCTGCGGCACCACGCGCGAGAGACGGTCGATGTCCTGCATCGTGAAGTCGATCTCGGCCTCTTGCGCGATGGCCAGCAGGTGCAGGATGGTGTTGGTGGAGCCGCCCATGGCGATATCGAGCGTCATGGCGTTCTCGAACGCCTTGAAGCCCACGCTGCGAGGCAGCACACGCTCGTCGTCCTGCTCGTAATAGCGTTTGGTCAGTTCCACGATCAGGTGGCCAGCGCGCTTGAACAGCGCCTCACGGTCGGCGTGCGTGGCCACCACGGTGCCGTTGCCCGGCAGTGACAGGCCCAGCGCCTCGGTCAGGCAGTTCATCGAGTTAGCAGTGAACATGCCCGAGCACGAACCACAGGTCGGGCAGGCGGAGCGCTCCGCCTCAGCCACGTCGGCATCGCTCACGGCACTGTCGGCAGCCATGACCATGGCGTCGATCAAGTCCAGCTTTTTGAACTGGATAGGCGCGGTATCGGGCACGGCCAGCTTGCTCTTGCCCGCCTCCATCGGCCCGCCGGAGACGAAGATGACCGGAATGTTCAGCCGCATCGCCGCCATCAGCATGCCGGGCGTGATCTTGTCGCAGTTGCTGATGCACACCATGGCGTCGGCGCAGTGGCCGTTGACCATGTATTCCACGCTGTCGGCGATCAGGTCGCGGCTGGGCAGGCTGTAGAGCATGCCGTCATGGCCCATGGCGATGCCGTCGTCGATGGCGATGGTGTTGAACTCCTTGGCCACGCCGCCCGCCGCCTCAATCTCGCGCGCCACCAACTGGCCCATGTCCTTCAAGTGCACGTGGCCGGGCACGAACTGCGTGAAGCTGTTGACGACGGCGATGATGGGCTTTTCAAAGTCGCCATCCTTCATGCCGGTGGCGCGCCACAGCGAGCGGGCTCCGGCCATGTTGCGGCCGGCGGTGGAGGTTCTGGAACGGTAGATGGGCATGGGGTGATCGAGAAAATTGAAAGACGCCGTTGACCACATGCAACGGGCGTCCCATTATCGCGACCCCATCGTCGGCATGGCCGTCAGCGGCGCCGCGATCCGCCGGATCTGGGTTTTTGCCCAGTGGCTTCGCGCTGGCGGTTGATGCGCGCCATCTTGCGCTCGTTTTCCCGCTCGATCGCCTTGCGCTTGGTGTAACCCGACGCATCGGCCCAGGCCCACCACACGACCGCGCCAGCGAAAGGCGACAGCACCAGCCACCAGGACCAGGCTGCGACAGGGCCGAATTCCAACCATTTCATCAGCAACAAAATGATTCCAAGACCAAGCAAATACATGGGTTATCCTTGATTTGTGCCAGTTTTTACACTCTGCGAGGTCAACCGACCCACCTACAATGCCGTTGATCGACTGTAGCGCAACTACCCATGATGGAGATATGACGATGAAGCGTGTTTTGTTGACTTTTGCTGCTCTGGCCGCCGTGACCGCCGCCGCTCCCGCGATGGCGGACGAGGCTCTGGCCAAGACCAAGAACTGCATGGCTTGCCACTCCGTGGACAAGAAGCTCGTGGGCCCGGCCTACAAGGACGTGGCGGCCAAGTTCGCCAAGGATCCAGGCGCCGTGGCCATGCTGGCCGACCGCATCCAGAAAGGCAGCTCCGGTGTCTGGGGTGCCGTGCCGATGCCCCCCAACGCCAACGTCAACGCTGAGGAAGCCAAGAAGCTGGCGACCTGGGTGATGTCGCTGAAATAATCAGCGCCTGATCCCGATTCGCGCCAGAGTCGGCGCGAAATTAAAAAAGCCCGCCTGGTGCGGGCTTTTTCTTTGGCGCGGATTCCAGCGGACCGCCGCGTCTCGACGCGGCGGTCACCCCCCATCAGTACGTCTGGTCCAGTTGCGTCAGGATGGCCGGGTTCTCCAGCGTGCTGGTGTCCTGCGTGATCTGCTCGCCCTTGGCCAGGCTGCGCAGCAGGCGACGCATGATCTTGCCCGAGCGTGTCTTGGGCAGGTTCTCGCCAAAACGGATGTCCTTGGGCTTGGCGATGGGGCCAATCTCGTGCGCCACCCAGTCGCGCAGTTCCTTGGCGATGGCTTTGGCCTCGTCGCCGTGCGGCAGCGGACGCTTGAGCACCACGAAAGCACAGATGGCTTCACCCGTGGTGTCATCGGGGCGCCCCACCACGGCGGCCTCGGCCACCAGATCGGTCTTGGCGACCAGGGCGGACTCGATTTCCATCGTGCCCATGCGGTGGCCGGAAACGTTCAGCACGTCGTCGATGCGGCCCGTGATGCGGAAGTAGCCAGTCTCAGCGTCGCGCACCGCGCCATCGCCCGCCAGGTAGTAGCCCTTGAGTTCCTCGGGGAAATAGCTTTTCTTGAAACGCTCCGCGTCGTTCCAGATGGTACGGATCATGCTGGGCCAAGGCTTCTTGATGACCAGGATGCCGCCCGAGCCATGGGGCATCTCGTTGCCCGATTCATCAACGATGGCTGCCTGGATGCCCGGCAGCGGCAGCGTGCACGAACCCGGCACCAGCGGCGTGGCGCCCGGCAGCGGGTTGATCATGTGGCCGCCCGTTTCGGTCTGCCAGAACGTGTCGACGATGGGGCAGCGCTCGCCACCGATGTTCTTGTAGTACCACATCCAGGCTTCGGGGTTGATGGGCTCACCCACGCTGCCCAGAATGCGCAGGCTCGACAGATCCCAGTTCTTGGGATGCACTTTCTCGTCGGTCTCGGATGCCTTGATGAGCGAGCGGATGGCCGTCGGCGCGGTGTAGAAGATGCTGCACTTGTGGCGCTCGATCATCTGCCAGAAACGGCCGGCGTTCGGGTAGGTGGGCACGCCCTCGAACACGATTTCGGTGGCGCCAGCGGCCAGCGGGCCGTAGGTGATGTAGCTGTGGCCCGTCACCCAACCGATATCCGCCGTGCACCAAAACACGTCCTCGGGCTTGAGATCGAAGGTCCACTCCATCGTCAGCTTGGTCCACAGCATGTAGCCGCCGGTGGCGTGCTGCACGCCCTTGGGCTTGCCGGTGGAGCCGCTGGTGTACAGCACGAACAGCGGGTGCTCGGCGTCCACCATCTCGGGCGGGCAGTCGGTGCTCTGACCTTCCAGCATCTGCGTGAAGGTCTTGTCGCGGCCCGCCACCATGTTGCAGGCACTGGGCGCGCGCTCGTACACGAACACGTTCTTGATGGACTCGCAGCCGCCCATGCTCAAGGCCTCATCGACGATGGCCTTCAGCGGCAGCTCCTTGCCGCCACGCTTTTGGAAGTTGGCCGTGACCACCGCCACCGCGCCGCCGTCCTGGATGCGCTCTTGCACCGCCTTGGCCGAGAAGCCGCCGAACACCACGCTGTGCGTGGCGCCGATGCGCGCGCAGGCCTGCATGGCGACGATGCCCTCGATCGTCATCGGCATGTAGATGAGCACGCGGTCGCCCTTCTGGACGCCGTGCGCCTTCAGGCCATTGGCGAACTGGCTCACGCGCGTGAGCAGCTCGCGGTAGGTGATCTTGGTGACGGCGCCGTCATCGGCCTCGAAGATGATGGCGGTCTTGTTCTCGACCGGCGTGCCCATGTGCTTGTCGAGGCAGTTGGCGCTGGCGTTCAACTGGCCGTCGGCAAACCACTTGTAGAACGGCTTGTTCGATTCGTCGAGCACCTGCGTGGGCACCTTGGACCACACCACGTGCTCCTTGGCCAAGCGGCTCCAGAAACCCTCGAAATCCTTCTCGGCCTCGTCATGCAGCGCTTGATAGGCGTCCATGCCGCTGATGCGCGCGGCCTTCACCATGGCCTCGCTCGGGGGGAACACGCGGTTTTCGACCAGAACCGATTGAATGGCGCTCATGGGCCTTGTCTCCTTGAATCGTGAATTGAAAAACTCATCCGGGCAGCCGGATCGAATCATTTCATCATCCAATCAGGCTCTTACAAAGCACTGACTCCAATTTCAACGCGATGACGAATGACCGCAGCTGGCGCCGCCCGGGCAGAATACCCCGCCGTGAGCGACCGCACCACCCTTTCAGCCCGCGTGCCTACCGGCCTTGCCCTCGCCTGTCACCCCGCCACGCCCTGCGCGGCGGTGCAGGGCGTGCGCGCTGGCTGGCACTGGTACCCGCGGGACGGCACACCGTGGCTGCATCTGCGTTACGTGGTACAGGTGGTTCAGGCCGATCCGCATGCACTGCGCCTGCCCGAAGCCCGCGCGCCACGCTTTGCCGACGGGCTGTGGCGCCATACCTGTTTCGAGGCTTTCGTGAGCGCCCCTTCCGGCAGCGCGTACCACGAATTCAACTTCGCGCCGTCGGGCGAATGGGCGGCCTACGGCTTCAGCACCGAACGGCGGCGCGATGCCGCCGCCGATGCGCCGCTGGCCCGGCTGGCGCTGGCGCCGGCCACATCACAAGACGGCGATGTGCTGGCGCTTGATGCCAGCCTGCCCATGGCGGCCTTGCCCGCCGCCGCGTCCGGCGCACCGTGGCGGCTGGGCTTGACAGCGGTCATCGAAACACGAGACGGCCAACTGTCCTACTGGGCACTGCGCCACCCGGCAGCGCGGCCTGATTTTCACCACCACGGCGGCTGGACGGCGTGCGTGTTCCCGCCGCCACCCCACGGCACCTGAAACTTCACTCGCACGCTGAGAGCCTGTTCAAGCAGCGCGCCACGCACGCGCCTCAAGTACCCGCGCGTGCTTCGCCCTCGTCCGGCTTGCGCGCCACGATGAAGGGGCGCACGTCCTTACCGCGCGTGCCATGGCGCTCGCTGGCCAGCACCCGCAGGCCGGCGCGCTCCATGGCTGCGCGCAGGCGCGGCTCGTCCAGAAACCGCATGTGCGGGGCTCGTCCCACCGCGCGCAGCACGGGCATCAGTACCCGCAGCCCGCCGACGACGAACGGGTTCAGCTCCGCGATGCATGGCGTCTTGGAAATCAGCAGCCCGCCTGGCCGCAAGGCCCGCGCCACGTTGGTCAGCGCCGCGTCCAGGTCGGTTGTCAGGTGCAGCAGGTTGAAGGCCAGCACGCGGTCATGGCACGCTTGCCCAGTACCCGGATCATCGGCATCGGCCAGCGCGAACTCCAGTTGCGACACGGGTTGCTCCCGCAGGCGCTCGCGTGCAATCGCCAGCATGTCGGGTGAAAAATCAGTCGCCAGCAGATGCCCCGTGTGCGGCGCCAGGCGCAGCGCGGTGCTGCCCGTGCCGCAACCCAGCTCCAGCACGTCATGCTCGGGCGAGATCAGGCCAATCACGCGCGCCATGCTGGCCTCGTAACCCGCCGGGTCGCTCATGTTGAGAGCGGCGTAGCGGCGGGCAATCCAGTTCCAGAACCGCGCCTTGCGCGCCTGCGCGGCGGCATCGGTGCGTGGGGGCTTGGGCATGGCAAGGTTTCCTGAGCGGCAAAGCGGGCATGGTAGCCGTGCGCTCTGATCGCCGCGCCACCCCACAACCCACGGCACGCGCTGAAGGACAATCACGCTCGTATTCCAGCGCCCCTTTGCCACCCGCCTGAAAAAGAACCTGTCACCCAGATGCAATCCGGCCTCGAACGATTCCTTCAAGACCCCGCCCTGCGCGCGCCGCTGCAAGGCCGGCGCGTCGCGCTGCTGGCGCACCCGGCATCGGTCACGCGCGATCTGACGCATTCGCTGGACGCGCTGGCCGCCCTGCCGGACGTGCGGCTCACGGCCGCCTTCGGCCCGCAGCACGGCCTGCGCGGCGACAAGCAGGACAACATGGTGGAGTCGCCCGACTTCACCGACCCGCGCTTGGGGCTACCCGTGTTCAGCCTCTACGGCGACGTGCGCCGCCCCACCGACGCCATGATGGCGCCGTGGGACGTGTTGCTGGTCGACCTGCAGGACCTGGGCTGCCGCATCTACACCTTCATCACCACACTGCGCTACGTGCTCGAAGCCGCGGCGGCGCATGGCAAGGCCGTGTGGGTGCTCGACCGCCCCAACCCCGCTGGCCGCCCCGTGGAAGGCCTCGCGCTGCGCGCCGGCTGGGAGAGCTTTGTCGGCGCCGGCCCCATGCCCATGCGCCACGGCATGACGATGGGCGAACTGGGGCACTGGTTCATCGAGCTGCTGGGGCTCGATATCGAATACCGCGTCATCACCATGCAAGGCTGGCGGCCCGACACCGCGCCGGGCTTCGGATGGCCGACCGAGCGCACATGGGTCAACCCCAGCCCCAACGCGCCCAACCTGTCGATGGCGCGTGCCTACGCCGGCACCGTAATGCTGGAAGGCACCACCCTCAGCGAAGGCCGTGGCACCACGCGCCCGCTCGAACTCTTTGGCGCGCCCGACATCGACACCCGCCGCCTGCTGGCCGACATGCGCGCCCTGGCCCCCGACTGGCTGCGCGGCTGCGTGCTGCGCGAATGCTGGTTCGAGCCGACCTTTCACAAGCACGTGGGGCAGCTTTGCGCCGGCGTGCAAATCCACGTGGAAGACCCGACGCACTACGACCACGCCGGCTTCCAGCCCTGGCGCGTGCAGGCGCTGGCCTTCAAGGCGCTGCGCCGGCAGGCGCCCGGCTACCCGCTGTGGCGCGACTTTCCGTATGAATACGAACTGGGCAAGCTGCCCATCGACGTCATCAACGGCAGCCCGCTGCTGCGTGAGTGGGTGGATGATGCCAATGCCACGCCAGCCGACCTGGACGCGCTGGCACGGCCCGACGAAGCCGCGTGGATCGACACGCGCCAGCCGCACCTGCTGTATTGAAGGAGACCGCCATGAACACCATCACGATCTACCACACCCCCCGGTGCAGCAACTCGCGCAGCGCACTGGAAATGATCCGCGCCAGCGGTGCGGAGCCACGCATCGTCGAATACCTGGAAACGCCGCCAAACGCCGACGAACTGAAGGCCATCGCCCAGGCCACCGGCCAGCCGCTGCGCGCGCTGCTGCGCACCAAGGAGCCGGATTACCTGGCGCAAGGCCTGGACAACCCCGCGCTGAGCGACGACCAACTGGCCGCCGCCATGGCTGCCACGCCGGTGCTCATCAACCGCCCCATCGTGGTCACGCCACTGGGCGCGCGGTTGTGCCGTCCGCCGGAGGTGGTGCTGGACATCCTGCCCCAGACATCCGCGCAGGATTGACGACGGCAAGGTGACGCGGCACAACCGGCAAAAAATAAAAACAGTAGCTGCTTACCGCCCTTCCAAAGCCGTTTTCAGATTATTTTGTTGCTGAAATCATTCAGCATCAGGCGCAAACAGCTATCAAAATAACTTGATTACCAAGAAGTCTCT
Source organism: Pseudomonadota bacterium (assembly GCA_030538085.1). Classification (GTDB taxonomy): domain Bacteria; phylum Pseudomonadota; class Gammaproteobacteria; order Burkholderiales; family Burkholderiaceae_C; genus Ottowia. Next base: position 14,635 of record JAUNUR010000033.1, read on the forward strand.
GAGCCTGTTCAATGTCTCGGCACGAGGGGCATGGGATGCGTGCGTGGATGCGATGCGTCGTGCACGGCCATAGCTTGGGCTATTGGCAAGTGCGATAACGAAGCAGCGCGCCACGCACGCGTCTCAGGCACCCGCGAGGAAACTTTGAACCTATTGATATTTTCAAAAATCACGACAGCGCGGGCCATCAGAAAAACCCCCTCACATTCCCTCGTCATTGCGGCGAAGGCCGCAATCCATGGAGCGTTACCTTGACACGGTATTGACCCGTGGACACCGTGTGGATTGCGGCCTTCGCCGCAATGACGGGATACGGCAAATAGGGATGCACATGACATGAAACGCGCCCTGACCTCCCCATGGACCCTTGCTTTGGGACTGTGTCTCGTGCTGCTTTGGTGCGCCGGCCTGTGGCGCTGGCACTATCGCGGAGGCAGCGACACCCAGGCGCTGTGGGATGCTGCATTCGATCAACGAGAGACGCAGACCGTCCAGTTGCTGACGCACGCCGTTGATCCGTCGCAGCCCGAGGTGCTGTGGCTCCAAACCTCGCTCCATTGCTTTGCGCTGCGCTTTCACCCCGAAACGCTTCGGCCTGACGACGTCGATGCCGCTACCTGGCAGACCTTGCGCCTGCGCCCGAACGAGCGCATCACCAAAGTCGGGATTGAATTCAACTCGCCACTGCCCTCCGACGGTGCGTTCCCATCAGAAAACAAAGGTGGCGCAAGCACCTTCACGCAGACCCGGTTGCCGGCGACGGAACTACCCCAGTTGGTGGAGCGCCTGGGGCTCAATGGCGCGCATTACCGCATGCGCGCCGGCGTCGACGGCACGCCGCACTGGACACCACTGCAAGACCCGACCGCCGCGCCCCCGCCGGCCACTGGACAGGTGGATGTGCTGCTGGGCCGCCTTTACACCGCACAGGTGGCGCCCCACGCACTGTGCGACGCGCGCTTGCCGCAGGCGGTGCGCTACGCACCGCCGCTCGACATGCAGGTGTTCACCCACCGGCGCGGGCCGTGGTGGCGGTGGTTGTTGGCCGTGCTGGCCACCCCCTTCACTCTGCTGTCCGATGGCGCCGGCGCCGTGCTGGACTGGATCCTCGGGCCTTTGCCAGTCATTCGCTGAGCGGCGACGGCAGCCCGTCCCGGATTGCTGGCATCGCCGGGTTTCACAATGCGTGACCCTAGAAACGGTAGTTGACCGCTCGCCATCCTTGGACGACCGGCATGAACACTGACTTTCACGGCTTCGATCACGTTCACCGGTTGGGTGAGCGCGCTATGCACCGGATCACACCGCGCTGGCTCGCTGCCCAAGCCGCGTTTCTAGGGTGACAGGCGGTCTGCCCCTCACTTCCGACCTTCCCAGGAGGAGGGGAATTTTTCCATGAATACGCGCGCGCTACCGCGAGACTCAAAAAACTCAATAGACACCCTACGTCATCGCATCGGCAACGCCACGGCCGTGGCCAAGGCTGGCGGGTCAAGGCGCTCTCGTGAACTTGTTCCGCCCCCCTTACCGGAACCCTGAACAGGGGGTGTGTAAGTCACCGCTCAGCCTCGCCCCATTTACTCCTTGCTCGCCCTCAACAACAACCAAGCGAAAAAGGAGACTACCTTGCACACCGCTTCCCCCTTCCAAACACTTTGGCGTCGCCGCCACGCCATGGGCGCCTTGACCCTGGCCACCTTGGCCCCGCGCTGGGCCTGGGCACAGGCTGGCGGCGACATCGTGATCGGGCAAAGCTGCCCCACCAGCGGTCCCATGGGCTCGATGTTCAGCGGCGTCATCGCCGGACAGCAGCTTGCGCTCGACGAGTCGGCCAGCCAGGGTGGCGTCGATGGCAGGCGCGTCAAGATCGTCACGCTGGATGATGGTTTCGATCCCCAGCGAACCGCCGCCAACGTGCGCACGCTGGCCGAGGAGCAAGGCGCCATCGGCATCTTCGGCGTCGTCGGCACGGCACAGGCAGCGGGAGCACTCGCTTACCTGACACCCAAGCGGGTGCCACTGATCGCGTCCTACAACGGCACGCCGTCGCTGCGCGGCGAGAAGTTCCCGAATCACTTCACCACGCAGGCCAGCTATGTCGACGAGATTCTGACCACGGTCCGGCATCAGGTCACGGTCAAGCAGACCAATGTTGGCGTGATTTACGCGGACGACGCCTTTGGCAAGGGACTGTTTCCCGCCGTCCAACAGGCCATCGCAAGGGCCGGGGCCACGCTGGTCGGCAGCGAAATCCTGGAGCCCTCTGGCGCCAACGCAGCCGAAGCCGCCAAGTCCGTCGCCGGCAAGAGCCCCAACGCGATCATCCTGCTCGCCACGGGGCCAGCGGTGGTGCATTGCGTCAAGGCGCTGCGCGCGGCCAGCGGCGCGCCGGTGTACACCATGTCCTTGTCGGTGGCCGCCGACACCATCCGCGCCCTGGGCGCGGACGGGCGTGGCCTGATGATTTCGCGCGTCACGCCTTATCCATGGAATCCGCGCACGCCCCTGGCGCGCCGCTTCAACGCGCTGATGGAAAAAGCCAAGAAGCCCGTGGATTACGACCACTTCATCGGGTACATCAACACACGGATCCTGCTGGAAGGCTTGAAAGCCGCCAACAAGGAATACACGCCGCAAGGCCTGATGCGGGGCATGGAGCGGCTGGGACGGCTGGACCTGAACGGCTTCGTGCTGGAGTTCGGCCCCAACAAGCGTGACGGCACGAACTTCGTGGACATCGTCATGCTCTCCGCCACCGGCCGCTACGTCCGGTGACCGACACGCCCGCGCTTCCTCGGTGAGCAAAGCACGGGCGCTGCTTAGAGGCGGTCCTCAAATTCATCGCAGTAAGCGATTGCTCCGGATCGGGTGTCCTGCAAGGCGCATTACGCAGCCAATAGCTTGTGCTATTGGAAAGGGATGCAACGCCGCAGGGCGCCCGAGACCGGGGACAAGCGCGGCGCGAGGAGTTTGAGGACAGCCTCTTAACCTAGAAACGGCAGTTGACCGCTTGCCATCCTTGAGCAACCGGCATGGGCACTGACTTTCGCAGCTTCGATCACACTCACCTGTTGGGCGAGCGCGCTATGCACCCGATCACACCGCGCTGGGCGTGCCATGCGGCGTTGCTCGTCCTTGCAGGCACGAGCCTGCCGCGTCCTCGCGCCTTGCCTGGCACGCCCATCACGGCACGCTCGGGCGCATCCAACTGCCGTTTCTAGGCTTAAAAATCAAGCAGTGCCGGCAACGCCCGTGCCGAGGTGCTGGTCAGCACCGCGTGGGCGATGTCGTCCAGCTCGCTCGGTCGCGGGTTGACGATCACGACCCTGGCTCCAGCCGCGCGGGCCTGGTGCGCCAGGCCCGCGGCCGGGTACACGGCGCCCGCGGTGCCCACCACCAGCATCACATCGCAACGCTGGGCCGCCTGCTCGGCCGCGGCCATGGCATCCATCGGCAGCATCTCGCCAAACCACACCACCGCCGGACGCAGCATGTTGCCGCATTGGGCGCAGCGTGGCGGCCGGCCGGGCGTGGCCTGGTCCACGGCGCAACTGTCCAGCGGGCGGCGCGCCAGCGCACAGGGGTCAAGCCACTGGTCGTCGAAGATATTGCCGTGCAGCGCCAGCACATCGGGGCTGCCGGCTTTCTGGTGCAGGCCGTCGACGTTCTGCGTGGCCACCGTCAACCGTCCGGGGTGGCGCTGCTGAAACGCCGCCACCGCCAGATGGCCCGCGTTGGGCTGCACGTCGACCATGTTCACGCGCCGCTCGGCGTACCAGTCCCACACGCGCTGCGGGTCGCGGCGGAAAGCTTCCTCGGTGGCCAGATCTTCGGCGCGGAAGTTGGCCCACAACCCGGTCTGCGCGTCACGGAAGGTGGGCACGCCCGATTCGGCACTGACGCCGGCGCCCGTCAGCATGGCGATGTGGGCCGCATCTTGCAGCCATTGGCGCACTTCCTGCGCGCCATGGATATCCAGATCAATGCTCATGCCGGCAGCTTAACAAGGGTTGGTTCCTCGCGGATGGGCGGCCCAGCGGCCAGGACATCACTCCAATTCCAGATCAAAGTTGCCATATCTCGTCATTGCGGCGCAAGCCGCAATCCAGACGGCGTGTGCGGAAAAACATGGATCCCGGCCTGCGCTGGGATGACGGTGATTGACGCCTTGAAGTGGAAATGGAATAACGACTCAATCCAGAACGCGGATATTCGCGGCATTCACGACGCGGCGGTACTTACCGGCCTCGGCCCGGATGTATGCGGGGAACATGCCCGGCAAGTCGCTCGAAATCTGGTAGCCCGCCTGGATCAGCTTGGCCTTGACCTCGCGCTCCTGCAAGATGGCGTGAATGGAATCGGCCAGCACCTTCACCACGGCGTCGGGTGTGTTGGCGGGAACGAAATACCCCGACCAGACGTTCATGTCGAAGTTGCGGAAATCCTTGTCCTCCGACAGCGAAGGTACGTTCGGCAGCATGAACAGGCGCTTGCGCTCGGTCACGCCGTAGGCGCGCAAGGTGCCCGCCTTCAAAAAGCTGTCGACCGAGGCCACGCTGAGAAACGCCAGGTCGATCGTGCCGCCGCGCAAGTCGTTCATCAGCGGGCCAGCGCCCTTGTAGGGCACGTGCACCATCTTGGCGCCCGTTTCCAGGTTGACGAGTTCGCCCATCAGGTGCTGCGGCGTGCCGATGCCGGGCGTGCCGTAGCTGAGCTTGCCGGGGTTGGCCCGCGCATAGGCCAGCAGCTCGGTAAGGCTTTTGGCGGGCAGATCGGCGCGCCCGGTCAGCACCAGCGGCAAGGTGCCGATCATGGCGACCGGCTTCAGATCCTTCATCCCGTCGTACTTGATGGCCGGGTTGGTGATCTTGGCGATCGCCACCTCGCTGCCCGAACCCGCCAGCAGCGTATAGCCATCGGCGGGCGCGGCCACTACCTTGGCCGCGCCGATGGTGCCGCTGGCACCGGCGACGTTCTCGACCACCACCGGCTGCTTCAGCCTTTCGGTCAGCTTCGGCCCCAGCGTGCGGGCCACCATGTCGGCCACGCCGCCGGCCGCATAGGGCACGACGATGGTGATGGGCTTGGTGGGGTACGCGGCGGATTGCGCGAACACGGGCGCGGCGGCAAACAGTGCCAACGCAGCAAGAGAATGGCGACGACGCATGGATAGCCTCCAAAAAGTAGATCAAAAGTGGGGCCTGTCAGTGTAGCCAGCAAACGTGATCATCGCGATGTTTTCGCGGTCCACGCCAAGCCACCGCCCCCCTTCAACCGTCTACTGGCTGCTTACCCGCTGGCGCCGCGCCTCGTACAGGCACACGCCACTGGCCACGCTGACGTTCAGGCTTTCCACCGCGCCCATCATGGGAATGCGCACCAGGGTGTCGCAGGTCTTGCGCGTCAACTGGCGCATGCCCGGCCCCTCGGCGCCCAGTACCAGGGCAGTGGGCAGCGCCAGGTCGATGTCGTACAGCGTCTGCTCGGCATCGTCCGAGGTGCCCACCACCCAGATGCCGCGCTCTTTCAACTCATTCAACGTGCGCGCCAGGTTAGTGACCATGAAGTACGGCACCGTTTCGGCCGCGCCGCTGGCCACCTTGGCCACGGTGGCGTTGATGCCTGCGGCGTGATCCTTGGGCGCTATCACGGCGTGCGCGCCCGCGCCGTCGGCCACGCGCAGGCACGCGCCCAGGTTGTGCGGGTCGGTCACGCCGTCCAGCACCAGCAACAGCGGCACGGCGCCTTCGCTTTGCAGGTCGTCCAGCAACTCGTCCAGCGTGCGCACGCCTTCCAGCGCCTGCACGCGCGCCACCACGCCCTGGTGGCCGGCGCTGCCGCAAAGCTTCGCAAGGCGCTGTGCATCGGCCTCGATCACGCGCACGCCGGCCTCGGCGGCGCGGTTCAGGAACTGCTTCATGCGCGCATCGCGCCGTGTCGGATCGACATACACCTCGACGATGGACGCGGGCGCCGTCTTCAGGCGCACGCCAACGGCGTGAAAGCCGAACAGGACTTTGGGGGCGGACATGGGGCGATTATCCGCGCTTGTGTTTTGATAGTGGCTGGCGATTGCCAGCGCTTGATTTCAAGAGAAATAGACCTGAAGCCATTGAATGACGGGCGCAAGCAGCTATATCAGCCATAGCAATGCACACACCCCATAGACTCAACCCCCGATGATGAGCCTGCCCGCCCTCACCCCGCTGGAGCACGCCGCCTTCGTGGCCGCGGGCCTGCTCACCTACATCGTCATCACGCGCGTGCGGCGCCAGCGGCGCCACCCCTATGCGGCGCTGGCCTGGGTGATGGGCATCGCGGCCTTTCCCTACCTGGGCCTACCTGCCTTTCTGATCTTCGGCACGCGCAAGGTGGTGCGCCCGGCCACGCAGCGTCAGCCCCTGCCCGCCGGGCCGTGGGCGGCGCTGGCGCCGGACTGGGCCACGCGCCTGCTGGCGGCGCTGGGGGCGGCCGGCGCGCGGCCACAGGCGGCGGTGCGGTTCCAGGCCGAGGGCGGGCACGCGCTGCAGGCGGTGCGCGCCGTCATCGGATCAGCGCGACACACGCTGGACCTGTGCACCTACGTGCTGGGCGACGACGAGGTAGGCGCGCTGATCGCCGCCGCGCTGGCCGAGCGCGCGCACGCCGGCGTGCGCGTGCGCCTGCTGGTCGACAGCATCGGCAGCCTGAAAAGCGCGCACAGCCACGACGATCTGCTGAAACGCGCCGGCGTGCACACACGCCTGTTCATGCCCGCGCTGGGCAGCCCCTGGCGTGGCCGCGTGAACCTGCGCAACCACCGCAAGCTGCTGATCGCCGACGGCGCGCGCGTGTGGTCGGGCGGGCGCAACCTGGCCAACGAATACTTCATCGGCCGCGCGGGCGAGCCGCCCTGGCTGGACCTGAGCTTCACCGCCGACGGCGCCCTGGCCGCGCAGGCGCAGGCGCTGTTCGACGGCGACTGGCGCATCGCGCGCGGCGCCCGCCGCGCACTCAAGCTGGGCTACGCCGAGCGGCTGGCGCGCCTGGACGCCGAGGACGATGCCGCCCTGGCCGAGGCCGAGAGCCTGCCAGCCGAGTTGATGCCCACCGCCGGCGCAGCCCTGGCGCAGTGGGTGCCCAGCGGGCCGGACTTTCACGAGGACATCCTGCACGCGCTGCTGGTGTCGGCCGCCTTCCACGCCGAGCAGCGCCTGCTGCTGGCCACGCCCTACTTCGTGCCGGACGAAGGCCTGCAGGAAGCACTGGTGCTGGCCGCCAAGCGCGGCCTGCAGATCACGCTGCTGCTGCCCAGGCAATCCAACCACCGGCTGGCCGACTGGGCACGCGGGCGCGCGGTGCGCGAGCTGGCAGAGGCCGGCGTGAACGTGCGTCTGCTGCCTGTCATGCTGCACGCCAAGGCCGTGGTGGTGGACGACGTGCTGGCGCTGTGCGGCTCGGCCAACCTGGACAGCCGCAGCCTGTTCATCAACTACGAGGCCATGGCCGCGTTCTATGGCCGCACCGAGATCGACTGGCTGGCCGACTGGATCACGCGCACCGCCGCCGATGGCGAGCCCGCGTCAAGCCAGCCGCCAAGCTGGCTGCGCGACATCGGCGAAGGCATCGTGGCGACGGTGGCGTTCCAGCTTTGATGCCGTTTTGCGTGCCATGACGATGACAAATGACCGCGGCTGGCGCCGCATGACAAATGACAAATGTCTTCTCTGTCACCCCTCGTCATTGCGGCGAAAGCCGCAATCCATGGCGGCGCCACCTTGACACGGCATTGACCTGCGGACACCGAGTGGATTGCGGCTTTCGCCGCAATGACGGAAAAGGGTGAATGCGGTGCGCACTTTGTGATGATGAATGACCGCGGCTGGCGCGCATGACAAATGACGAATGCGCCATTTGTCATTGAAGCGCAGCGAAGTCATTCGTCATTCGTCATTTGTCATCCCAAAAGAAAGCACGCGGCGACAATGCCGTCCATGCCCAACGCACCCCACCCCTTCGCCACCCTCACACCCGATTTCGTGCTCGACGCACTGGCCAGCGTGGGCCTGGTGGGAGACGGGCGGTTGATGGCGCTGAACTCCTACGAGAACCGCGTCTACCTCGCGCATCTGGAGCCCGGCACGCCGCTGGCCGACACGCACCCGGCGGTGGTGCTCAAGTTCTACCGCCCTGGCCGCTGGCGAACCGAGCAGATAGAGGAAGAGCACGCCTTCGCCCACGAGCTGATGGCCGCCGAGGTGCCGGCGGTCGGCCCGCTGGTGATCGGCGGGCGCACGCTGCACGCGCATGGCGGCTTCGCCTTCAGCGCCAGCCCGCGGCGCGGTGGGCGCTCGCCCGAGCTGGGCGACAACGAAACGCTGGAGTGGATTGGCCGCTTTCTCGCCCGCCTGCACATCGTGGGTGCACGCCGCCCGTTCACGCACCGCCCGGCGGTGGATATGGCCAGCCACGGCACGGAACCGCGCAATTGGCTGCTGACGCACGGCGCGCTGCCGCTGGAGGTGGAACGCGCCTGGGCCGACATCAGCCAGGAAGCCATTGACTTGATAGCCGCCAGCGCATTGCCCAGCGGCACCAAGGGCCAAAACAAGGCCGAACCGCAAGGCATCGCCACGCTGCGTCTGCACGCCGACTGCCACCCCGGCAACATTCTGTGGACACCCGCCGAACTGCCTGGCGGCGGCCCGCACTTCGTTGATCTGGACGACTGCCGTGGCGGCCCGGCGGTGCAGGATTTGTGGATGCTGCTGCCCGGCGAACGCGCCGAGCGCCAGCGCGCCCTGGGTGCCTTGCTCGACGGCTACGAGCAGATGCGCGAATTCGACCGCCGCGAGCTGGCGCTGATCGAGCCGCTGCGCACGCTGCGCCTGATCCACTACAGCGCCTGGATCGCGCGCCGCTGGGACGACCCGGCGTTTCCCGCCGCCTTCCCCGACTTCGGCACGCCCGATTACTGGCACGGCCAGATCGACACCCTGACCGATCAGATCGAGGCCATGCAGGCGCCGCCGCTGATAGCGTGACCGGCACACCCAGCGCCGGAATACCCACGGAAACCCCACGAGATCGTTCCGTGCGCTGACAGGCAACTGGCGCGAGGAGCAGGCGCGCCACCGGCGACGAACACCTCACTGCGCAGCCAAGCCCGCCCTCACAGGCAGACCACCTCTTTTGGCTGCTTCATTTGTGCCGTGCCCCGCTCTTCTGGTTGTCTGGCGAATCACCGCGCCCAACAGCAAGCCACGGTTCGCGGACAAGTCCTTGAAAGACGCAGCTCTGAAAAGCCAATTTATTCTGGCTTGGCCAATCCGAGCAGTTTGGCCTTCAGGGTAGCGTCGGCAGGCTTGTTGCCCAGCCAGTTGTTCATCAGGGCGGCGTGGAATTCCGGCTCCTTCACCACGGCGGTCTCAGGCGTGCAGGTCGATGCCAGCTTCGTGCCCGAGCCAGGAATCCAGTCGACCGTGAAGCCCTGGCCCGGTTGGAATTCGGCGCACTTGTACAGCAGGTTGGACACCTGCATGATCCCGGGCAACAGGCGCGAGAACTGCGCCTTGTCCATGTTGTTTTCCAGGTCGCGCGCAAAACTCCGGCCCAGCTCCTCTCCCTTCAATTTGCGCAGCATCACCACGCTCATGCGCTTGGGGCCGGTCTGGGCATGAAACGCTTCCGTGGTGGAGAACTTGTCCTGGGCGTACAGACCCGCCGCATACACATTGAAGATCAGCTTCTTGCGGATGCCGGCGCCGTTGAGCTGCAGCTTGCTGCCGGCCAATTCGATGGTTTCGTCGAACTTCGCGTCGCCAAGGGTCAAGGTCTGGGCCTGGGCAGGCACAGCAGCCATCATGGCTGCGGCGATGACCAGGGAAAAACCAACTCGATGATTCATGACAAGCGCTACCTTCCTGGTTATTTGCGGGTAATTTTAGGTAGGCATTGACCATGGCGCCCCCGGAACATCCCTTGGTTAGCGACTCGGTGAAGCCGTCGACCTCAAATAATTCACGCTTTAAACGAAGGCGCCAGCACGGTCACCGGCAAGGGCCAGTGAGCAGACGAGGAGATACGGCGGCCGCGTTCAGCCACGCCGGCGCGCGGCCATCTCCCGCCCGATCACGGCCAGCGCTTCGGCATCGAAGCGTCCTTGCGCTGCTGGATAAACGACTTTCTCTTCCAGCGGAATATGACGCTCATAGGCACCGATGAAGTCGCGCGCCAGGCCGCGGTCGGCATCGCTGATGACGGGCGCCGGGTCGGCATCGCGCCAGGCCAGCAGCACGGCACGCAGCCGCTGCCACAGCGCATGCATCCGCACGTGATCGGCCTGCAGCTCGGCCACGGCGGCGCGCACGCGGGCATCGGGATGATCCATCAAGGGCGGAAACACGTGGCGCTCCTCGTCCTCGTGGTGGTGCGGGCCGGCGATGTCGAAGTAGCGCAGCACGTCGCCTGCGGCGCTGCGTGAATCGGCGTCATGCCCATTCGCGTCCACGTGCTCGATGATGCGCTGCAACAGCGCCAGGCTGCGCTGCACGCGCTCGTGGCAGGCTTGCAGCATCTCGAAGGGTTGATCGAAGCCCACGCTGGGAGAGGCAAAACCCGGCAGGTTGACGGTTGACGAGGTCATGGCCCGCGATTGTGCGCCGCCGCGTTCACCCACACCAGCCGGCAGGTCATGCGCCGCGGGGCGGCCGCTCCACACAACAAGGACAAGATGCGGCCTTGTCCGACAAAATCGGCCATTAAACTCACCCGGGTGACCCGCGCATCTACCACTTCCGTTGTACTCAAGGCTGGCGACGCCCTTCCCCGCTCGCCGCGTGCCACCCTTTTGCTGCCTCTGTTGCTGGCGTTGCACGGGTGTGCCTTGCTGAGCGCCGACAAGACCGATGAAGCCGCCGCCACGCAAGATGCGCCGCCGCGCGACACTACTTCGACCGGCCAGGTGGGCCGCGCCGGCGACGCACCCGCCGTCAGCGCCTTCGACATTCGCGTGGAAGCCGAGGACAAGGACTTGCGCGAACTCATCGAGCGTCACAACGAATTGCAGCGCTACCGCGCGGTGACCGATCTGGACGCCGCTGAATTCGCCCGCCTGATGGCCCTGGTCGAGCGCGACGTGCGCAACCTGCTGGGCACCGAGGGCTACTTCAGCCCCAACGTGAGCGTACGGCGCGAGGGTGCGCCGGATGCACGGCCCACGGTGGTGATTGCCGTGTCGCCCGGACAGGCCACGACGGTGGAAAACGTGGACATCGCTTTCGAAGGCGACATCGCCACCTCGGCCGACCCCGCCGCCGCCGCGCAGCGCGGCGACATCGTGGGCGGCTGGGGGCTGGACGAAGGCCGCCGCTTCACGCAAGACCGCTGGTCCAGCGCCAAGACGGGCGCGCTGCGCGGCCTGGTGGAGCGCCGCTATCCCCGGGGCCGCATCGCTTACAGCCTGGCCGATGTCGATGCGGCGCGGGGGCGGGCCAAGCTCGGCGTGCGGCTGGATTCCGGCCCGCTGTTCCGCCTGGGCCCGGCCACCGTGAAAGGCGCCAAGCGCTACCCGCCCGAGCTGGCCGAACGGCTGTCCTGGCTCAAGCCGGGCGACATCTACGACCAGAAGAAACTGGTCGACGCCCAGCAGCGCCTGGCCGGCAGCGGCTACTACGACTCGGCCTACATCAGCATCGACCCCGAGGGCGACCCCAACGCCACGCCGGTGACCTACACCGTCACCGAGGCCGAACGCCACAAGGTGCAGCTGGGCGTGGGCTACAGCACCGACGGCGGCCCGCGCATATCGCTGGAGCACCGCGACAACACCGCGCTGGGCACCCGCTGGCGCGCCGATACCAAGCTGCATTTCGACCTGAAGGCTCCCCTGCTGCAGACCGAATGGACCTCGCTGCCGCGCGCCAGCGGCTGGCGCTGGGCGGTGCTGGCGCGCTACATGCGGCAGGACGACGGCGCACTGACCACCACGTCGAAAACGCTGCGCCTGGGCACCCTGCGCACCGAGGAAAAGTACGACCGCAACTTCTACCTGCAGTACGACCACGCCAGCGTCACCGGCTCGGGCAACCGCGACATCCCCGACGCGCTGCTGGGCGACGGCGCCGCCGTGAGCGCCAACTACGCGTGGACGGGCCGCTATTTCGACAGCCTGCCCGTGCCCTCGCGCGGCTACGGGCTCAATACCGACATCGGCGTGGGCATGACCACGGTGGGCGAGCGCAAACCCTTCCTGCGCCTGTTCGGCCGGGCGCTGGGCATCGTGCCCCTGGGCAGCGGCGGCAGCCGGCTGGCGCTGCGCACCGAGGCCGGCGCCATCCTGGCGGCCAAGCAGGCGCGCCTGCCCGCCACCTACATGTTCCGCACCGGCGGCGACACCACGGTGCGCGGCTACGGCTACCGGCGCATTGGCATTCCGTTCGACGACCTGGTGGGCCCTGGCCGCTACATGGCGGTGGGCAGTGTCGAGTGGCAGCGCCCGATCATGCGGGAGCGCTTTCCCGGCCTGCTGGAGCACACGCTGTTCGTCGATGTCGGCGGCGTCGCCAACGAGGTCAACCAGCTGCGCGCGCACTGGGGCGTGGGCACCGGCATCCGGCTGATCACGCCCGTGGGGCCAATGCAGCTGGACCTGGCCTATGGCCTGAAATCCAAGGCCATCCGGCTGCACATGAACGTGGGCTTCGTGTTCTGATGAGCCATCGCGAACCGCGCGGCGCGGCCCCCCACACATCGAACTCCATGACCACTGGCGCTGACAGCAGCGTGGCCGAAGGCTCGCTCGACTCTCCAGCCCCCACCATGCCGCCGCGCCGCCGCCGCGTCTGGCGCCTGCTGGGCTGGCTGCTGGTGGCGCTGCTGGCGCTGCTGCTGACGACCATGGGTGGCGGCTGGATCTGGACCGGCTCCGACGGATCGCTGGCCGCCGCGCTGCGCTGGGCCGGGGCCGAGCGTCCGCTGGTCACCGAGGAAGTCACCGGCACCGTGCGCGGCGGCGGCAAGGTGCGGCGCTTGGTATGGGACGAAGGCGGCCTGCGCGTGGAAGTGCATAACGCCGAAATCCTGTGGACGCCCGCCGCCCTGCTCTCGCGCACACTGCAAATCGACACGCTGAGCGCCAGCCGCATCGTCATCGACGACCAGCGCCCCAAGTCCGAGGCCGAAGCCGGCCCGCCGCCCAAGGCGTTCTCGCTGCCGCTGAACATCCGCGTGAAAGCCTTGCGCGCGGGCGAACTGCGCTGGGCCGGCCCGCCGCCGTACACGCTGCAGGACGTGGCCGGCCGCTTTGCCTACGATGGCCGCCAGCACCAGCTGGAGCTGGACAGCGCACGCATCGAGGGCGGCAGCTATCAGGCCCGCGCCATCGTCAAGGCGGACGAGCCGATCCAGGTCGACGTGGCCCTGGCCGGTGCGCTGGCCGCCCCGGTGCCCGGCGCGCAGGCGCCGGTGCCGCTGACGCTGCAGGCGCGCCTGCTCGGCCCGCTGACCGACATGCGGGCGCAGCTCGACCTGCTGGCCGCGGCACCCGCGCCAGGTGCGTCGGCGCCCGCCATTCCGGCGCTGCCGCCACCAGCCGGGTTCGGTGGCGAAGCCGCGCCCGCGCCAGCTCCCGCCGCATCGACCGCCGCGCCCGCGTTGCCTACCGCGCCCGCCGGCGGCGACACCCCGGAAGCCCGCGTCACCGCCCGCATCACGCCCTGGGCCACGCAGCCGCTGCCCGAAGCCCATGCCCGCGTGCGCGCGCTCGACGTCGGCGCCATCTGGGCCGAAGCACCGCGCACGCACCTGACGGGCCGGCTCGACATCACGCCGCTGCCCGAGGGCGGCGCGCCCGGCTGGGCCGTCGATGCCGACCTGGTCAACACCGCCGCCGGCCCGTGGGACCAGCGCCAGTTGCCGCTCGATCAGTTACTGGCCGACCTCACCTGGCAAGGCGGCACCGCCACCGTGCGCGCGCTCAAGGCACGGGTGGGCGGCGGCAGCGTCGAATCCACCGGCCGCTGGATCAGCCCGCCCGCCACGCAGCCCACCGCCACCGCTCCCACGCCTGCAGACTCCGCGCAGGTGGCTGGCCCCACCGCGGCACCGGCGCCCACGCCCACCGTGTCGGGCGCCTGGCAGATCGACACCCGCATCGCCGGCGTCAACCCGGCGCGCCTGCACACGCAGCTGGCGGCCTTTCCGCTGGATGGCATGGCCCAGGTGACGGGCGAAGGCGCCGACATCGGCTTCGATGTCGCGCTGCAAGCGCAGCCCACGCGCGCCGCTGCCCCCGCGCGGCGCGGCGAATCGGTCAGCGAGGCACGGGCGCGCGAGCTGCACGCGCTGCGCCTGCGCGACGCCAGCGCCACTGGACGCTGGGCAGGCGGCCTGCTCAGCCTGAGCGCCCTGCGCGTGCGCACCGACGACGCGCAACTGGCCGGCAGCGCCCAGGTGCGCCCCGACGCCCCCGGCGGCCTGGCCGACCTGACGCTCACCGCCCCCGGCGCCAGCGCCGTGGTCAAGGGCGAACTGCAACCCACCACCGGCGCCGGCACCCTGCGCGCCAACGTGCAGGACGCCGCCCGCCTGCTGGCCTGGGCGCAAAAACTGCCCGGCGCCGGCAACGCGCTGGCCGGTGCACGGGCGCGCGGCAGTGCCACGCTGGACGGCGGCTGGCGCGGCGGCTGGCGCGACCCCGGCGTGCAGGCACGGCTGCACGCCCCTTCGCTTGACTGGACACCGCCCGGAAACAACGCCACGCCGCTGCAGGCACGTGGGCTGGAAGCCTCGGTCAACGGCCGCCTGGCACAAGCCCAGATCGCCGCCAGCGGTCGCGTGGCGCAGGGCGAGCGCCAGCTGGATCTGCGCCTGGCCGCCAGCGGCGGGCGCACCACGCCCAACGCGGCGCTGGCGGCATCGGCCTGGCGCTTCAACCTGGGGCAGCTGCAAGCCAGCGTGCGCGACCCGGCCCTGGGCAACGGCCCGTGGCAACTGGCCAGCCGCGGCGCGGTGCCGCTCAGCTGGTCGCCAGCGCAAGGCGGGCAACTGGAAGCCGGCGCGGGCGAACTCACCATCACCTCGCCCGCGCCCACATCACAGGCGCAGGTGGCCTGGGGGCCGGTGCGCTGGCGCCAGGGCGCCCTCACCACCACGGGCCGCCTCACCGGTCTGCCGCTGCAGTGGGCCGAGCGCGTGGCTGGCCCGCAGCTGCAACAAGCCGGACTCACGGGCAACATCGTCTTCAACGGCGACTGGGACGCCACGCTGGGCCAGCAGTTGCGCGTCACCGCCAACCTGGTGCGCGCCAGCGGCGACGTGACGGTGCTGGCCACCGACGCCAGCACCGGCGTGCAGTCGCGCGTGGCCGCCGGCCTGCGCGATGCGCGCCTGACGCTGGGCAACGATGGCAACGCGCTCAAGCTGGCGCTGGTGTGGGACAGCGAGCGCGCCGGCACCGTCAACGGCCAGTTGCGCACCGAACTGGCCGCCACGCGCGGCGATGATGGCGCCACCCGCTGGTCATGGCCCGAAAGCGCGCCGCTGCAGGGGCAGGTACAGGCACGGCTGCCGCAAATCGCCGCCTGGTCGGTGCTGGCGCCACCCGGCTGGCGGCTGCGCGGTTCGCTGGCCGCCGATGCGCGCGTGGCCGGCACGCGCGCCGCGCCGCTGGTCAACGGCACCGTCACGGCCGACGACGTGGCGCTGCGCTCCATCGTCGATGGCCTGCAATTCGAGGGCGGGCGCCTGCGCGCGCGGCTGGACGGCACGCGCCTGCTGATTGACGACTTCACCCTGCAAGGCGCTGGCGACAAGGGCAGCGGCGGCCAGTTGCGCGCCAGCGGCGAGGCCGGCCTGGTGGATGGCCGCGCGCAGGCGCGCCTGAACGCCACGCTGGAGCGGCTGCGCGCCAGCATCCGCGACGACCGGCAAGTCACCGTCTCGGGCAACGTGCAGGCAGCGCTGGATGGGCGCGCCCTGCGCACCGATGGCAGCCTGCGCGTGGACCGCGCCCTGATCCTGCTGCCCGACGAGAACCGCCCCACGCTGGGCGACGACGTGATCGTGCGCGGGACGGACGGCAAGGTGATGGCCGGCAAGGACGCCCCTGGCTCCGTGGCCCGCCCCACCAGCGCCGCCGGCAGGCAGGATGCGCAACGGCAGGCACGCGACGATGCCGCCCGCGCCAAGGCCGACGCCCAGGCCCGAGCGGGCGAAGCCGAGCCGCTGGTGGCCAACGTCAACGTGAAAGTCGACCTGGGCGAGGACTTCCGCCTGCAGGGCATGGGCATCGACACGCGGCTGGCTGGCGCGTTGACACTGAGCGCCAACGGCCCGCTGACCGAGCCGCCCCGCCTGGTTGGCCGCGTGCGCACCGAGGGCGGCAACTTCCGCGCCTATGGACAGCAGCTCATCATCCAGCGCGGCTTCATCAACTTCAGCGGCCAGGCCAGCAACCCCACGCTCGACATCGTGGCCCTGCGTCCCAACTACACCAGCGACCAGCGGGTGGGCGTGCAGGTCATGGGCACCGCGCTGCTACCGCGCGTGCGCCTGTATTCCGAACCCGCCCTGCCCGACAACCAGACCCTGGCCTGGCTGCTGCTGGGTCGCCCCGCGCCCAACACCGGGGCTGAGGCGGCCATGCTGCAATCAGCCGCGCTGGCCTTGCTGGGCGGGCGCGAAGGCAGCGGACTGGCGGCCAATTTCGGCCTGGACGAGTTGAGCTTTTCGGGCGGTGGCGATGGCGACGTGAGCAATGCCAGCGTCACGCTGGGCAAGCGCCTGTCGGACCGACTGTACGCCGCCTACGAGCACAGCCTGGCCGGCACCGGCGGTACGCTGATGATCTTCTACGAGCTGTCGCGCCGCTGGACGCTGCGCGGCCAGGCCAGCGAGAACTCGGCCATTGATCTGATCTACCGGCTGTCGTTCGACTGACCAGACTCACCCCACGGCGGGAGTAGCCCATCAGCGGCGCCCCTTGCTTTTTCTCATCATTGCCGCGAAAGCCGCCATCCATGCGGCACCGCCTTGACACGGCGTTGACCGAAGGACGCATGGATGACGACTTTCGCCACAATCGCGGGTACAACTCGCCAGGCCTTCCCAGAGAAATCCTTCACGGGCACCCGGCTCAGCGCCGCCGCCCACCCTGTTCAACCGCGCGCCGCCGGGTTAAAACCACGATTTCATGCTGATCGCCCACATCACCGACCCCCATATCGGGTTGGACCCGCAAGCACTTGACGGCCGCGTGCAGCCCGCCGACGCGCTGCGTGCCGCGCTGGCCCACGTGCGCGCGCTGCAGCCGGCACCCGACGTGCTGCTGCTGAGCGGCGATCTGGCCGACGCCGGACGTGAGCAGGACTACGCCGTGCTGCGCGATCTGCTCGACACCGCGCTGCCCGCGGCCACCGCTGGCGGGCCGCGCGTGCTGGCGGTGCCCGGCAATCACGACCGGCCCCACACCGCGCGCCACGTGCTGGGTGATGCCCACATGCCCGTGGCCGCCGATGCGCCCGACGGCCTGCACTGCCTGCACGTCATGCATGGCGGCCTGCATTTCATCGGGCTGGACACCGTGCTGCCAGGGCAGCCGCACGGCGCGCTGGGGCAAGCGCAACTTGACTGGCTCGCGCGCACGCTGGCACGGTGTGCCGGTCAGCCCGTGCTGATCTTCATGCACCATCCGCCGCTGTTGACCGGCATCGACACCATGGACGCCTACGGCCTGCTGCAAGGCCGTGCCGAACTGGCCGAACGAGTCGCCGCGCACGGAAACGTGCAACTGATCGCCGCCGGCCACATGCACCGGCCCATCCTGGGCGCGCTGGGCGGCGCGCCGGTGGTCGTGGCGCCCTCCACCTCGCACCAGATCGAGTTGGACCTGCGCCCGGGCGCACCGCTGGCGGTGCGGCTGGAGCCACCCATGATCGGCCTGTACCGCTGGACGGCGCAAGACGGCATGACCTGCCATTTCAGCCACGTGCGGACGTTCGAGGGGCCGTTCCCGATCTATTGAAAATTTCGTCATTCTCAAGCTCTTGCCCGCGGACAGCGGCTTGCCACCCAGCGTGCTGATTGGCCATGCAGCCGGAACAGCCGGACGCGCAGAGAGCGCGAAAGAAGCAGGTGCTCTGGCTTGTGAGCGCTGAACTCATCCGCCCCACGGTCGGGCGGCTCATCACCCTAGAAACGGCAGTTGACCGCTCGCCATCCTTGGGCAATCGGCATGAGCACTGACTTTCACAGCTTCGATCACATTCACCTGTGGGGTGAGCGCGCCATGCACCCGATCGCACCGCGCTGGCTCGCTGCCCAAGCCGCGTTGCTCGTCCTTGCAGGCACGAGCCTGCCGCGTCCTCTCCCTTGCAGGGCGCGCATCGGTCAGAGCCCGATGCCGCTCGTGCCGTCCAAAGCTGCACAGGCAGCTTTGGAGCCGCGGCACTTGCCCTTGCCTGGCACGCCCATCACGGCACGCTCGGGCGCATCCAACTACCGTTTCTATTGGTTTTTTCAATAATCACGACAGCGCGGGCCATCAGAAAAATCCCTTCACATCCCCTCGTCATTGCGGCGAAGGCCGCAATCCATGGGGCGTCACTTTGACACGGTGTTGACCCACGGACACCGTGTGGATTGCGGCCTTCGCCGCAATGA
>JAUNUR010000034.1 GCA_030538085.1 Pseudomonadota bacterium
ATCGTGCCCACGTTCACGTGCGGCTTGCTTCGCTCGAATTTCTCTTTTGCCATTTCTTCGACTCCGAAAAAATTAACTCAACATCAACAAACGACAGCCAAGACGCCTCGCGCCACAGCCTCTGGAATGGTGCCCTTGGTGGGAATCGGACCCACGACCTCTCCCTTACCAAGGGAGTGCTCTACCACTGAGCCACAAGGGCGAAAACCTGAACTCAAGCCTGACACGCGAACCAACCGACTGGAGCGGGAGACGGGAATCGAACCCGCGTCATTAGCTTGGAAGGCTAAGGTTCTACCATTGAACTACTCCCGCAAAGGCACGCCCCGGGCGTGTGCGCCTTGCGTGAGCCCATGCCCCCAGCCTTCGCCGGGAAACCGCCCATCCTAAACGCTCGTCGTGTCAGCCGCGTGTGACAGCCTGGATTGCTGGTGGAGAGGGCTGGATTCGAACCAGCGTAGGTGTAAACCGGCAGATTTACAGTCTGCTGCCATTAACCACTCGGCCACCTCTCCGGCAGCGAACCTCTAATTATGCCATGCTTCAAAACCGTTGCCAATCTCCTCAAAAAGACAACTTCACCCGCGACAGCACGAAGCCCCGGGGCAGCAGCACGTCCACCACGCCATGGCGGCCCGGCGACTCGAACCAGGTGGATGGATACTCCTGGGCCGCATCCGCCCCGCTGCTGAACAGCAAGGAGGCCGTCACCGCGCTCCTCAGCCGTCGCTGGCCACCGGCGCCGGTCAGCAAAGCCGGGTTTTCCAAGGCCAGGTGGTCGGCAAGCTCCCGCACGATGCGCTCACGGTGGCGCGCGAGGTGCGCCATGAAGTCCGGCGCATCGAAGCTACCCACGACGATGGTGATCGCGGGGATTTCCAGCTCGACCACCTCCGCGCCCCGCACCATCACGCGCAACGGAGCTTCCAGCAGCGGCATGCTGCGCTCGGCCAGGTCCTGAACCTGCTCCGCCCGCGCGGCGCGGCTCAGCTCAGGCTCCCGATCAAGCCATGCCTGCTTGAGCGCCAGCAGCTCGCGGCGCTTCGCCTCCGGCGTATCCGGCGCTTCCACTGCCTGCCTGAGCGCGGCCAGATCCGGCGCCTCCCGCACGCCACGCGCGCCTGAGTTCCACCACAGAACGAGCGCGCCCGCCACGATCACGCCCATCACCCATGACAGCCAGAGCCCATGCCGCGCCGACCCTCCCCCTTTTGTTCGAACATCGCCGTGCGCGCCTCTTTGCGCGGCGCGGCGCATCGCCAGGGCATCCGCGGCGGCCATCGCGGTCTGGTCCGGGTGCGCGTGCCTCACCGCCTCACCCGAGGCACGGGGCGGGGCGGCTTGTTCCTGGCGCGACAGCTCCTCGTCGTAAGCGGCACGGCGCGCCGGATCCGAAAGCGTTTCGTAAGCCGCGGTCAAGCGCGCGGCGAGAGCTGCCATCGCGGGATCGCCACCATGCCGGTCCGGATGGTGACGCTGCATGAGGCTGCGGTAAGCCGCCCGGATCGTTTCAGCGCTGGCGTGGCGCACCACCTCCAGCGTGTCGTAATGCGTCAATCAATTCTTTCGAAATTCGTGACCGAGCCGTCCGACTCCCGCAAGGCGAAGCGGTTTTTCTCCACCGTCACGATGGCGTTGGGGTCGCGCAACAGTTGACCGTTCGTCTTGACGTACCAGACGAAGCTGAGGGGTTTCAGCTCCCAGACGCCAAATTGCATCACCTCGCCATCATCCGACTTGATTTCCCACTCGCCATTGGCGTGGATGTACAGCGGTGCCGTGTTCATGCGCGACGACCGCCACTTGCCGACGAACTGATCCACTTGCGGCGGTTTGTCGCCGCAGCCCACGGCCACTGCCAGGAGCAGCGCCACGATGCCCCACAGCCAGAAACGCGGCACGGCGCTCATCGGCGAAGAGTCTCGCGCCACCGGCGTTCGTTCTCCAGCTGACGCTGCCGCTCTTCCGCCGCCTGAATGGCCGCCAACTGCTCCCGCTCCAGCGCCAGGCGCTGCAAGCGGGCGTCTTCCTCCGCCGCGTAACGCCTGGACTGCTCCTCCGCCCATTGCAGGTTGCGGCTCACCTCTTCGCCTCGGCGACGGGCATCCTCCTCGAAACGCCGCATTTGCGCCTCGGCCTGCTCTTCGTTCTGCCGCGCCTGGCGCTGTGCGATTTCGTCGCGCCGGCGGTTGGCCTCCAGCAATTCCAGCTCGGCCATGTTGGCCGGACGCACCCCATAGGTCTGGTAATACTCCTGCAGCGCGGCCTGCTCTTGCGCCTTGTTCTGCCGCGCTTCGATGGCCGCGGGGTGAGGGGTCGATCCACCGCCAAAGAAGGCCCGGCTCGCGAATCCCAGCACGATCGAAAAAATCACCACCAAGCCAATCGCGTTGGCAAAGCGATTCAGCAGGCCGCCCGCCGCGTTTTGCCAGAAACCGCCACCCGAGCCATCGCGCTCCGCCCCCGCCCCGGCGCGGATCATCAGTGCATCCGCCCGCAACGACAGCGCATCGGCACGCATCGACAAGGCCTCGGCCTGCGCCTGCGCCGCGTCGGGCGATGATGGGTTGGTGGTGACCAGCGCCTGTGTGTTGGCCTGGGCGCGCAGCTTGGTGTCGTAGGCGTGCCGGGTAATGGGGTCGACCAGTGTCGTCAGCGCCAGCTTGAGCACCTGAAGCCGGTCATTCACGTCTTCCGGTGGCAGGCCCTGCGCATTGGCGCGCACCTCGTCGGATTTGCTCAGGAAGGCCTCGCGAATCTGCTCTGCCGTCGCATGTTCACCCACGCCAAACAATTGGTAAAGACTGGGCTTGCTGCTCATACGAGTTCGCTCTTGGTTCCCTTGAATCATGGAAATGCTAGCAAATTCGTTTGCACTGTTCCAGCACGGAATCCAACCATTGGCGCTGCAGATCCGCCCGCTGCGGCAGCGGGTGGCGGTAGGCCAGCCCATCGTCGGTCAGCCCCAGCAGCGGATGCCCGCGCGTGGCGGCCAGCGCCTGGGTGGCCAGCCCCCGCAGCGCCGGCGACAAGCCCCAGGCCAGCAGTACGGGCGTGTCCGGCGCCCCCAGCGCCCGCGCCAGCGCGTCCGAGCGGCCGGGGCTGAACAGA
The DNA here is from genome assembly GCA_030538085.1 of Pseudomonadota bacterium. GTDB lineage: Bacteria > Pseudomonadota > Gammaproteobacteria > Burkholderiales > Burkholderiaceae_C > Ottowia. The sequence continues at coordinate 3,112 of JAUNUR010000034.1, forward strand.
CTGTGCCACTCGCCCACCTGCGGCAAGGTGGCGAACAGTTCGGCACTCTTGGGGGTGCGCAGGTCGGAAAGATTGATCACGCGAATGTGCCGCACCGGCCACGCGGTGTTCAGCAGCGCCAGCTTCATCAACTGGTACTGCGTGCGGTCGGGCATGGCGGGCGCCCAGCCGTCGGCATCCGGCTCGGCCAGCGGGCGCGAGCCGCCGGGGTTCATCATCACTGCCACCAGATCGGCCTGGCGCGACCGGGCTTCGGGCCAGGGCAGCGCGTGGTCGAAAATTTCCAGATGACTGCGCAGTTCATAACGCCGCCCCGCGTGCTCATGCGCGTAGTAGCGCCCATGCACGGCAAAGCGGCGCAGCAGCGCTGCGGCGGACAAATCAGGCGCCGTACTCACTGGAACAGCTCGGCCAGCGCCTCGCCCGGCTCGTCGGCGCGCATGAAGGCCTCGCCAACCAGAAAAGCGTTCACACCCGCATCGCGCATGCACTGTACGTCGGCGCGCGTGTGGATGCCGCTTTCGGTAACCAGCAGGCGGTCGGCCGGCACGTCTTTCAGCAGGCCAAGCGTGGTGTCCAGGCTGACCTCGAAGCTGCGCAGGTCGCGGTTGTTGATGCCGACCAGCAGCGTCTTCAGCTTCAGCGCGCGTTCCAGTTCGGCGCCGTCGTGCACCTCCACCAGCACCGCCATGTCCAGGCTGTGGGCCACGGCTTCCAGCTCCTGCATCTGGCCGTCGCCCAGGCAGGCAGCGATCAACAGAATGCAGTCGGCACCGATGGCGCGCGCCTCGTAGACCTGGTAGGGGTCGATCATGAAATCCTTGCGCAGCACCGGCAGCTCGCAGCTGGCGCGCGCCTGCTTGAGATAGCCCACGCTGCCCTGAAAGAACTGCCTGTCCGTCAGCACCGACAAGCAGGCGGCGTTCACCTTGCCGCCGCTGTCCGTGTTGCCCACGGCGTAGCTCTGCGCGATGTCGGCCGGCACGAAGTCGGGACGAATCACGCCCTTGCTGGGGCTGGCCTTCTTGATCTCGGCGATCACGGCGGCCCGGCCAGCGGCAATCTTGGCGCGCAGCGCGCCCTCGAAATCGCGCGTCAGCACGCGGCTTTCGGCGTCCTCGCGCATGGCGGCGAGCGAGATTTTCTTCAGCCCCGTGGCCACCTCCTCGCGCTTGACGGCAACGATCTTGTCCAGAATGTCACTCATTTCTTGATAGCTCCTCGTGCTTGTCCAACGGCGGCTGGTTCACCATGGGCAACCCCTGCGCCACCGTCTTGCAGCCACATCACGCCGCTTCTGCGGCCAGCGACTGTGTGAACGCCAGCACCTGGTCCAGCTTGGCCCCGGCCGCGCCGGTTTCCAGCGCCTCGCGCGCGCGGTCGATGCCCGCCTTCAGTGTGCTGGCCACGCCGGCGGCATACAGAGTGGCGCCAGCGTTCAGGATCACGATGTCACGCGCCGGGCCATCGTGCCCGGCCAGCACGCCGCGCAGCATGGCCAGAGACTCCTCCGGTGTCGCCACGCGGATGGCACGGTTGCTCATCATCGCCAGACCGAAATCCTCGGGGTGGATTTCGTACTCGCTGATCTGGCCGTCCTTCAGCTCGCCCACCATGGTGGCGGCGCCCAGGCTCACCTCGTCCATGCCGTCGCGGCCGTACACCACCACCGCGTGCTCGGCGCCCAGGCGCTGCAGCGCGCGCACCTGAATGCCCACCAGATCGGGGTGGAACACGCCCATCAAAATGTTGGGCGCTCCCGCCGGGTTGGTGAGCGGGCCCAGGATGTTGAAGAAGGTCTTGACGCCCATCTCCTTACGCACCGGCGCCACGTTCTTCATCGCCGGGTGGTGGTTGGGCGCGAACATGAAACCCACGCCGGTCTCGGCCACGCAGCGCGCGATCTGCTCCGGCGTGAGATTGAGCGGAATGCCCAGCGCCTCGATCACGTCGGCACTGCCCGATTTGCTGGACACGCTGCGTCCGCCGTGCTTGGCCACGCGCGCGCCGGCGGCGGCGGCCACGAACATGCTGCAGGTGCTGATGTTGAAGGTGTGCGAGCCATCGCCGCCCGTGCCCACCACGTCCACCAGGTACTTCGTGTCGGCCACATGCACCTTGGTCGCCAGCTCGCGCATCACCTGCGCGGCGGCGGTGATCTCGCCGATGGTCTCCTTCTTCACGCGCAGGCCGGTGGTGATGGCCGCCACCATCAGCGGTGACACCTCGCCCCGCATGATGAGCCGCATCAGGTGCAGCATCTCGTCGTGGAAGATTTCGCGGTGTTCGATGGTGCGCTGCAGCGCTTCTTGCGCGGTGATGGTCATGGCCTGAGTCTTGTCGTTTGAAATGGGTTGAAAAATATCGTCAGCGCGCCGCGAAGGCATCAGCCGACGCGGCCCGGCCGGCCTCAGTTCAGGAAATTCCCCAGCATCGCGTGCCCATGCTCCGTCAGGATGCTCTCGGGGTGGAACTGCACGCCCTCGATGCGCGCCTCATGCGCGAAGCCAGTGTGGCGCACGCCCTGGATTTCGCCATCGTCGTCACTGGTGGCGGTGATTTCCAGCTCGGGCGGGCAAGTGGTGCGGTCGATGACGAGCGAGTGATAGCGGTTGACGGTGAACCGCTCCGGCAGGTCGGCGAACACGCCTTGCCGCGTGGTGGTGATGGTGCTGGTCTTGCCGTGCATCTGCACCCTGGCGCGCACGATCTGGCCGCCAAAGGCCGCGCCGATGGCCTGGTGGCCCAGGCACACGCCCAGAATGGGCAGCTTGCCAGCGAAGTGCCGGATCGCCGCCACCGACACACCCGCCTCCGCCGGCGAGCATGGTCCGGGGCTGATGCACAGGCGCTGGAATTCGCCTCGCTGGAACATGGCGTCCAACTGCTCCAGCGTCACCTCGTCGTTGCGCAGCACCGTCACCTGAGTGCCCAGTTCGCCAAAGTACTGCACGATGTTGTAGGTGAAGCTGTCGTAGTTGTCGATCATCAGCAGCTTCATGGCGCCTCCTCGGCGCGCAGGCGCGCGAATTCGCGGTGCTCGTAGGCGATGCACTCTTCCATCATGTGGCGGTAGATGGCCTCGATGACGTCGGCCTCGCCACGGTGCTCGGCGGCCAGCGCGCGCACGTGCGCGACGATGGCCTCGATGCGCTCCTCGTCGCGCACCAAGTGGGCATGGGGTTTGATACGGGCGGCCTGCGTCATGTAAGCCACGCGCTGCGCCAGCAGGGGCACGATCCGCGCGTCGAGCGCGTCAACGCCTTCGCGCACTTCGGTCATGGTGGTGCAGTGGCGCACGATGGGGGGGAGTGCGGGGTTCATTCCAGTCCTTCCTCGACCAGCTCGCTGGCGCGCAGCAGCGCGCGCGCCTTGTGTTCGGTTTCTTTCCATTCCAGCTCCGGCACGCTGTCGGCCACCACGCCGGCGGCGGCCTGCACGTGCAGGGTCTGGTCCTTGACGATGGCGGTGCGGATGGCGATGGCCAGATCCATGTCGCCCGCGTAGCTGATGTAGCCGCAGGCGCCGCCGTAGATGCCGCGCTTGACGGGCTCCAGCTGGTCGATCAGCTCCATGGCGTGCACCTTGGGCGCGCCGCTCAGCGTGCCGGCGGGGAAAGTGGCCTTGAGCACGTCCATGTTGGTCATGCCGCCTTTCAGGATGCCCTCGACGTTGCTGACGATGTGCATCACGTGGCTGTAGCGCTCGATGGCGAAGGCCTCGGTCACGTGCACGCTGCCGGTCTGGGCGATGCGGCCGATGTCGTTGCGCGCCAGGTCGATCAGCATCACGTGCTCGGCGCGCTCCTTGGGGTCGTTCACCAGTTCCTGCTCGATGGCCTTGTCGGCCTCGGGCGTGGCGCCGCGCGGGCGGGTGCCGGCCAGCGGGCGGATGGTGACCTTCTTGCCTTCGGCGGTGTTCTCCTGCCGCACCAGAATCTCGGGGCTGGCGCTGACCACGTGGAAATCGCCGAAGTCGTAGTAAATCATGTACGGCGACGGGTTCAGCGAACGCAAGGCGCGGTACAGGCTGAGCGGCGATTCGGTATAGCGCTTGCTGATGCGCTGGCCCACCTGCACTTGCATGAAGTCGCCGGCGGCGATCAATTCCTTGGCGCGCTCCACGGCGGCCAGATAGTCGGCCTTGGCGAAACCGCGCTCGGCCGGGTGGCTTTGCGTGGCCAGCACCCGCGGCGCGCTGACCGAGTAGCGCAGTTGCTCGCGAAGCTGTTTCAGGCGCTTCTTGGCATTGCTGTACGACTCGGGCTGCGCCGGATCGGCGTAGACGATGAGGTAGAGCTTGCCCGAGAGGTTGTCGATGACGGCCAGCTCCTCGCAATGCATCAGCAAGATATCGGGCGTGCCCAGCGTGTCGGGCGGGCAGGATTTTTCGAGCTTTTTCTCGATGTGGCGCACCACGTCGTAGCCAAAGTAGCCCGCCAACCCGCCGCAAAAGCGCGGCAAGCCGGGCCGCAGCGCCACCTTGAAGCGCTTCTGGTAGGCGTCGACGAAGTCCAGCGGATTGCCTTGCGCCGTTTCGACGACCTGGCCGTCGGTCACCACCTCGGTCTTCGCGTCGGCGCCAAAGCCGCTGGCCCGCACCACGGTGCGCGCTGGCAAGCCGATGAAGCTGTAGCGCCCGAAGCGCTCGCCGCCGATGACGGATTCGAGCAGGAAGCTGTACCGCCCCCCGCCCTGGCTGGCGGCCAGCTTGAGGTAGAGCGACAGCGGGGTTTCGAGGTCGGCGAAGGCCTCGTTCATCAGCGGAATACGGTTGTAGCCCTGGCTGGCCAGGCTCTTGAATTCGAGTTCGGTGATCACTGCGGGTCGAGCCTCCTGCTCGCTGGGCCGGCGTGCCGCCGGACCGTTTCAACTTCCTGATGCGGCGCCACAGCGGGTGTGGGTGCCGCGCCCAGCGCCCGTTGCGGGCGCGAAATCACAAGGTCAACGCGCAGGCTTACGCCAGGGCCACGCCCCCTGGGCGGCGGCGCCCAGTGGTGATTCGACATTGCGGGAAGCGAACATGCGGGCGAGTGTAGCAAACCAGTTTTGCACTTGTCAGCCGAAAAAGCAGGCTCCGATATGCACGGACTTTCGAAATGACAAATGACTTCGCTGCGCTTCAATGACCATTGGCGCATTTGTCATTTGTCATCGTCGTGAATGCAAAAGCGGCATCAGGCGTACGTAACCCAGTCGCGGTATTCAGCAGCGTCCAGATGCGGCAAGGTGTTGTAGGTGATCAGCTGGTGCCGCTTCGGGTTGAAGTCGAACTCGGTGACCGCCGTGTTGCGGATGCGCAGGTTCAGCTCGATGCTGGCGGTGGCGGGTGCGTCCAGCACGTGCGCCACGGCGGTGGCGATGGGGCCGCCGCTGGACACGAGCAACACGTGGCCTGAGTAGCTTTCACGCACGTGGTCAAGCGCGGCCACCACGCCGGCGCGGAAGTCCGCGTACGCGGGCATGCCCTCGGGTTGCAAACGCCCGTCCATCCACGCGGCCAGGCCGTCGCGCAGCAAGCGGAAGTGCTGTCGGTACAGCTCGGGCGTGTCGGGCCGGGGCAAGGGGGCGGGGTGAATGGCCCGGATGACGGCGAGGCTGTCGTATTCATTCAGCCCCGGCCACGAGACATGGGGCGCATCGATGCGTCCGCCCTCGGCCATGCCTTGCCAGGTGCCCACCTGGCGGCGCAGCGTGCCGGTCAGCACGGCGTCGAAACGCAGCGCGTCACCCCAGCGCTCGCGCAGGTATTGGCCCAGCCGCACGCTCTGGCGCCGGCCCAGCTCGCTCAAGCGGTCGTAGTCGTCGGCGCCAAAGCTGGCCTGTCCATGGCGCACGAGGTAGAGGGTTCCCATGGGCGGGCATTGTGGCGACGCAGCCGGTCGCGCGGGGCCGCGCGCGGTCGTGCACGCGACAGATGCGGTCAGCCTAGAAACGGCAGTTGGATGCACCCGAGCGTGCCGTGATGGGCGTGCCAGGCAAGGGCAAGTGCCGCAGCTCCAAAGCTGCCTGCGCAGCTTTGGACGGCACGAGCGGCATCGGGCTCTGACCGATGCGCGCCCTGCAAGGGAGAGGACGCGGCAGGCTCGTGCCTGCAAGGACGAGCAACGCCGCTTGGGCAGCGAGCCAGCGCGGTGCGATCGGGTGCATAGCGCGCTCACCCAACAGGTGAATGTGATCGAAGCCGTGAACGTCAGCACGCATGCGGGTTACCCAAGGATGGCAAGCGGTCAACTGCCGTTTCTAGGGTCAGTCTTGTGGGAGCGGGCTTGCCCGCGATGCGGCGTTGATGAGCGCAGATGCGTATCTATCGCGGGCAAGCCCGCTCCCACAAAGACTGCATGAACACTGATCGCGGAACGATGCAGATACGGCGCAAGGCGCTACGTTTGTTGCAGCACCTTGGCCAACACCGCCGCATCCACGTTGGCCCCGGTCAGGCTCACGCCGACGCATTGCCCGCGCAGGCGGTCACGTTCCTGCATGGCGGCGGCGAATGCCGCGGCGCCAGCGCCTTCGGCGACGTTGTGGGTGTCGGTATAGAGCGCGCGCATGGCCTGGGCCACTTCGTCGTCGCTGACGCGCACCACGCGGTCCAGGTGCGCCGCCAGCACCGCCAGTGCCTGCGCGTCGGCGCGGCGCACGGCCATGCCGTCGGCCAGTTGGGCGCTCACCGCGCTTTCCACCACATGGCCGGCGGCGATGGAGTCGGCATAGGTGGTGGCGTGCGCGCTGACGACACCGACGATGCGCGCGCGGTGCCCCAGCGCCTGTTTCACCGCGATGGCCGCGCAGGCGCCCGAACCCAGGCCGATGGGCACGTAGGCCACGTCGAGCTGTGGCACGGCCTTGAAGAATTCCCACCAGTACGTGGCCACGCCGCTGACCAGATCCATGTGAAAACTGGGCACGCGCAGGGCGCCGCGCTGCTGGGCCAGGCGCGCGGCGTGGTCGCTGCTTTCGGTGAAGTCGTCGCCGTGCTCGATCAGCTCCACGCCCAGCGCGCGCATGGCGGCGTTCTTTTCCACCGAGTTGCCCCTGGGCACGACGATGGTGCAATGCACGCGATGCGCCCGCGCGGCCCAGCCAATGCTCTGGCCGTGGTTGCCGCGCGTGGCGCTGATGACTTCGCGCGGCAGCTCGCCGCGCCGTGCCAGCGCATCGAAATACGTCAGACCGCCGCGAATCTTGAACGCGCCCACGGGCGTGTGGTTCTCGTGCTTGACCCAGCAATCGGTGCCCAGGCGCTCACTCAGCAGCGCCCAGCGGTACTGCGGCGTGGCGGGGAAGGCGCGATAGACCACTTGCGCGGCGGCTTCGATTTCGGCCAGCGTTGGCAGTGAACTCATGCGGCGGACTCTCTTTCCTCGTGGGCGGACGACAGCGTGACCAAGCCTCGCGGCGTGACAAGCTTGACCTCAATGCCTGGCGGCGCGCCAGCCTTGATCTCCACATCGCCCAGGCCAGCCGCCGCGCAAGCTTCAGCCAGCGCTTCCACGCGCGGGTGCCTCAGCCGCAACGACTGCAGCGCCACGCCGCTGGGCGGCATGCGCGTCGCCGGGTGCACGGCGCCCCATTCGATCAGGGTGGGCAGGCAGCCATCGAACAGGCGCCGGCCATCGGGCCGCACGGTGATCTGCCACGCCAGCAGGCCAGCGGGCGTCATGCGGCTGGCGTGCAGTAACTCGCCACGGTCAACCTCCAGCATCGCCAGGCGCGCGGCGGCCTCCTGCAGATCGGGTACGCGCGCCACCCAGTGGATCAGGCGCGGGCCGTGCGCGCGCACCCGCTCGCGCAGCGCCATGTCGTCCATGTCGAACCAGCGCCTCGGGCAGGCGCCTGGCTGGCGCACAGGTGCCGCCGCCGGGTTGATGGCGATGATCTCCAGATACGCCAGCGGAAACGCCGCCGACTCGATGGCCAGCAAGCGATTGTGGGTGCCAAACAGCGGGTGTTCGCCACCCGGCGCGGGCGCCACGCCCAGCGTGGCTTCGCACCAGGCCGCGCCGGCCTCCAGCGTGTCGGCCATCACCACCAGATGGTCGAGACGCGGGCGGTCGTGCAGCGAGGTGGTCACAGCATGACCTCGCCCTGGATGACGCGCACGCAATCGCCGCCCACCCACACCTGGCCGTCCGCATCGCGCTCCACGTGCACGCGGCCCGCGCGGCCCAGCGCCGTGCCCTGCGCGGCGACGTAGGCCGTGGGCAGCTCGCCCGCCTCGATCAGCCACTGCGCCAGACTGGCGTTCAGGCTGCCCGTCACCGGGTCTTCGGTCACGCCGATGGGTGCGGCAAAGGCGCGCACTTCGATCAGCGGCGCGGCTTCGCGCTCAGCCGCGGCGGTGAAGGCGCGCGCTTCGCGGCTTGACCGCGCTATCAAGGGCAGAGCGCCCTGCGCTTGTTGGATGCCGACCACACCCACTTTCTGCCCCAAGCGGGCCAGTTGCGCATGGTCGGGCTCCAGCGCCAGCACGGTGTCGGCACTGTCAAGCTGCAGCGTCAGCCAGACCGGGCCATTGTCCAGCCGCTGCGCGCGCTGCACCTGCGCGGCGGGCAGCCCCAACGCCTGCGCCACCTGTGCCAGCAGCACGGGTGACGGATCGCTGCGTGTGCTGGGCGGCGCGGCGAAGGCCAGGCGTTCGTGCCCGCCCACCGCCTGCCGCCGAATCGGCACCAGTCCCTTGGCGCACTGCTGCACGATCACGTCGCCGCGCTTCGGCTGCCCGCCCGCCGCCAGCCAGGCAAAGCACGAGCCCAGCGTGGGATGGCCGGCGAACGGCAACTCGCCGCCGGGCGTGAAGATGCGCAGCGTGTAATCGGCCGTCGGATCGCTCGGCGGCAGCACGAAGGTGGTCTCCGACAGGTTGGTCCAGCGGGCGAAGCGCTGCATGGCCGCGTCACCCAGGCCGCTGCCATTGAGCACCACGGCCACCGGATTGCCGTAGCCGGGCTGGGCGGTGAAGACGTCGATCTGTGCGAAGGGGCGTGGCGTGGTCATGATCGGATCACTTCAGCAAACATAGCTGCTTGCGCAGCATGGGCGGGTGCTACAACCCCATCAGACATCAAAGCGCCTGCCGCACCACCTGAGCCAGCGCCGCCATCCCACGGTCGATCTGTTCCGGCGTGGACGTGACGAAGGACAGCCGCAGCGTGCGCGTGTCGGGATCGCTCGCGTAGAACGGTGCGCCGGGCACGAAGGCCATGCCGGCGTCGACGGCGGCGGGCAGCAGCGCCTGCGCGTTCAGCCCTTCCGGCAGGCGCAGCCAGACGAACATGCCGCCTTGCGGCTCGGTCCAGGTGGCACCCGTGGGGCCGAGTTCACGCGCCAGCGCCACCATCATGGCGTCGCGCTGGGCGTGGTAGCGCGCGCGAATGGTGGGCACGTGACGGTCGAGGAAACCATCGCGAATCACCTCGGCCACCACGCGCTGGTTGAAGCCGGGCGTGTGCAGGTCGGCCGCCTGCTTGGCCTGCAGGAGCTTGGGGTACAGCGCGGGCGGCGCGATGACGTAACCCAGGCGCAGGCCGGGCGCCAGGATTTTGCTGAACGAGCCCAGGTACACCACGCCCTCGGGCCAGCGCGCCAGCAGGGGCTTGGGCGGCGCCTGCTCGAACCACAGCTCGCCGTAGGGGTTGTCCTCGACGATGGGCAGACCGAACTCGCGGCAGACGGCGATCACCTGCTGGCGGCGCGTTTCGTCCATGGTGCGGCCGGTGGGGTTCTGGAAGTTGGGCAGCAGGTAGATGAAGCGCGGCCGCTCGCCTTTTTCAAGCGCCTCGCGCAGTGCCTGCGGCGACACCCCGCCGTCGTCGCTGGCCACGTTCTCGGGCACCGGCTGCATGGGCGTGAAGGCCTGCAGCGCGCCCAGGTAGGTGGGCGATTCGACCAGCAGGCGGCAGCCCTTGTCGAGCAGCACCTTGGCGATCAAATCCAGGCCTTGCTGGCTGCCGGTGGTGATGAGCACCTGCTCGGGCGACACGGGGGTGCCGTGCTTGCCCATCTCATCGGCCACCCATTGGCGTAGTTCGGGCAGGCCATCGCTGGCGGCGTATTGCAGCGACGGCTTGGCGATGGCGCTGCCCTCGGCCAGCACGGTGGCGCAGGCGGCGCGCATGGCGTCGACCGGAAAGGTCTCGGGCGACGGCAGGCCGCCGGCGAAGTTGAGGATGCCGGGGCGCTCGGTCACTTTCAGGATTTCGCGGATGGCCGAGGGGTTCATGGCGGCGGCGCGTTCGGCCAGTTGCCAGGGCCTGGTGGTTTTCAGGTCGGTCGGGTTCATGGGGTTCTTTCTTGCATCAGACAGACGGCAGGTGTGACATTACCGCGCCACGGCGGGCCGCGCCAGCCGGCGGCTGAGGAACACGGTGGCGACCACGGCCAGGGCGAAGCCGATCGACACCGCATCCAGCCGCTCGCCCAGCAGGGGCCAGGCGAACAGCATCGACACGAAGGGCTGCAGCAATTGCGTCTGGCTCACGCGCAGCGCACCGCCCCAGTCCAGCCCCCGGTACCAGGCGAAAAAGCCGGCCCACATCGACACCAGCCCCGTGTAGATCAGCCCCGCCCAGCTGGCGGCGCGGATCGGCTGCGCCTGCGTGTCCGGCCACAGCCAGATGGCCGCGGGCAGCGTGGCCGGCAAGGCCAGCACACACATCCAGCAGATCACGCGCTCGGCGCCCAGCTCGGGCGTGAGCCGGGCGCCGAACACGTAGCTGACCGACGCCATGATCACCGCGCCCAGCAGCAGCCCGTCGGCCGCCGTCATGCCGAAGCCGTTGCCCACCCCGGCGCGCAGCGACGCGAACGCCACCACCAGGGCGCTGCCCGCGATGGCGCAGGCCCAGAACGCTGGCCGCGCCCGCTGCCCCAGGATGACGGCCGCGGCCACGGCGGTGGTCAGCGGCAACAGCGCGGTGATCACGGCGGCGTGCGTGGCGGTGACGCTGCGCAGCGCCAGCCCCAGCATCAGCGGATAGCCCACCACGTTGCCCGACACCGCCATCAGCAGCAACGCCACTTGGCGCCGCGTTGGCCAGGGCGAGCGCGTGAGCAGCAGGAACAGGGCCGACAGCACGCCCGCCATCGCCGCGCGGCCCACGGTCACGAACAGCGGCGACAGTTGCGGATCGTCCGCCGAACCCGTGGCCAGGCGCGTTGCCGGCACCGTGATGGCGAAGCAGGTCACCCCCAGCACGCCCAGCCAGAAACCGGCCAGCAGGCGGGCGTCGCCTTGGGGCGCCCTCATGAAGAAACGACCTCGTTCGCCCGCCAGACCATGTGGGCGGCGAGTCCATGAGTGCACGGGAGCAGTGTCTGGAGCATGGACGGATGCGGCGGCACGCGCGGCCAGCAAGCTCAGCCGCGTGTTTCGCCCTCGCCCAGCACCACCCATTTCAGCGAGGTCAGCCCCTCGATGCCCACCGGCCCGCGGGCATGGAACTTGTCGGTGCTGATGCCAATCTCGGCGCCCAGCCCGTACTCGAAGCCGTCGGCGAAGCGCGTGCTGGCGTTGACCATCACGCTGGCCGAATCGACCTCGCGCAGGAAGCGCTGCGCGTGCACGTGGTCGGTGGTCAGGATGGCCTCGGTGTGGTGGCTGGAATAGCGGTTGATGTGCGCGATGGCTTCATCCACGCCGGCCACCACCTTGATGCTGATGATGGGCGCCAGGTATTCCTCCGACCAGTCCTGCTCGCTGGCGGCCACCAGCGTGGCCCCGGCCACCGCGCCCAGGATGTTCAGCGACTCGGCATCGCCACGCATCTCCACGCCCTTGACCGCGAAGATGGCGCCGATGCGCGGCAGAAAGGCGCCCGCCACGCCACGCGCCACCAGCAGGCTTTCAGTGGCGTTGCAGGGGCTGTACTTCTGCGTCTTGGCGTTGTCGGTCACCTTTACCGCCAGATCGAGGTCGCACGGGTCGTCCACGTAGGTGTGGCAGTTGCCGTCCAGGTGCTTGATGACGGGCACCTTGGCCTCAGCGCTGATGCGTTCGATCAAGCCCTTGCCGCCACGCGGGATGATGACGTCGACAAACTCGGGCATGGCGATGAGCTGACCCACGGCCGCGCGGTCGGTGGTGGGCACCAGTTGCACCGCCTCGCGCGGCAGCCCCGCCGATTCCAGCGCCTGCTGCACCAGCGCCGCCAGCGCCTTATTGGATTCAATGGCCTCGCTGCCGCCGCGCAGGATGCAGGCGTTGCCGCTCTTGATGCTCAAGCTGGCAGCCTCGATGGTCACGTTGGGCCGACTTTCGTAGATCATGCCGAACACGCCGATGGGCACGCGCATCTGGCCCACACGGATGCCGCTGGGCTGCTGCTTCATCCCGACGATGTCACCGATCACGTCCGGCATGGCCGCCAGTTGCTCGCAGCCCTCGGCGCAGGTCTGGATGATCTTGGTCGTGAGCTTGAGGCGGTCCACCATCGGCTCGGCCAGGCCGGCCTCGCGGGCGCGCGCCAGATCGCGCTCATTGGGGGCTTGCAGCGCCTGCACGCCCTCGCGCAACAGCCGCGCCAGCGTGCGCAAAGCCTGGTTGCGCGCGGCGGTGCTGGCGCGTGCCATGGCGCGCGAGGCGGCACGGGTGTTGGCACCCAGGTGGTTCATGGTGTCGTTCAGGCTTGGCGCGCTCATGCACCTGATTGTCGCAAACTCCCCGCAAGCAACGGTTAAGCTGCGGCCATGTTGGTTGTGATGACGGGCACGCTGGAGCGCATCAGCTATCGCTGGTCGTATCTGGACGAGCGCGCGCCGCGGTCGAAAGAGTTCGTCCGCATCGGCTGGTTGAATGCGGCTTGGAGCGTGGTGCGCCTGCTGGGCCTGGGGTTCGGTCCACGCTTCATGGCATCGGGCGCGCCTTGGGCGGCCATTCGGCACCCTCACCTGCGGGTAAACGGACACGCTCTGAGGGGCCGCTTCACACCCATGCCGACGCTGCGGCCCGAGCCCCCATTCAAGGCGCCTGAATCCCTGCGCGTGCTGGCCGAACGCGGCGACACCGTGCGTGCGGTGGTTCGGGCCGGGCCACCGGGGGCGCCCGCCATGCTGAAGGCACTGGTACTGCCCGCCCAGCACCGCGTGCAGCTGTTCGACGTGGCGGCGGAAGGGCGCTGGGGCCATGCCCGGGCGATGGCCCGCTTCTATGTAGGCGTCTGGTTGACCCTGTTGCTGCTGAGCGCCCCGCTGGTGGCCATTTTCGGCGCGGGGGACGACGTCAGCTTCTGGTGCTCTTTCTGCGGCTTCGGGTTGCTGCTGGCCGTCAGCGTGGCGCTGGTGTGGCTACTGGGCCTGCGCGCCTGCTGGCCTGCGGCCCGAGAGGCCGAGGCGGTGTTCACCGCGCTGGGCTGGCCGGCGCCGTCGCACATCGACCTGCATCGTCTCGACCGTGGTCATCGCCGGCAACCCTGGTTGACGGATGGCTACGTGCTGCAGGACTTTCATTACCCGCCGGCCTTCGACAGCCCGGCGGCTTCCCCATGACACAGCGTCCGCTGACCACCCGGCATGGCAGGCTGGAGCAGGTGACACTGGAATGGGAGGTGATCGACCAGCGTGAGGCCGCTCGCGCCGACGCATCCGCCACCGGAATCGTCAATCTGCTGGCGGCGCTGCTGCGCGTGCTGGGCACGGCCGGGCCGCCTCCCCTGGCGCGTGCTACCACGCCCTCCTTCGTCGAGCGGCTGCACGTCCACCTGTGCGTGGACGGGCAGGCGCTGACGGGTGCCTTCGACTTCCAGCCGGCCAGCGATCGACCGGAAGTTCTCTCGTCGCACCGCGAACGCTCACGTCTGACGGCACGGCCAGGCGACCGGGTGACGGTGGTCAGCGCGCCGGGCCAGCCGGCTGCGTTGCGGGCACTGTGCGTGCCCGAGCTGCACGCGGTGCAGATATTCGACACCGACCCCACTGGCCGCTGGGCCGGCGTTCGCGCCATCGCAACGGTGATCGGGCTGACCGGCGCGTTCATGGGACTGATGCTGCTGTTGGCGATGGGCTTCGTGTCGTGGATGGCTGGCGCTGACTCCGAATGGCCGAGTTTTCCGCGGATCGCGGCCATGATCCTCATGGGCGTGACGGCGATCGGTGCGCCGCTGGTGCTGATCCTGTCATGGATGAGTTGGCCTCGCTTTCGGGAGGCCGAGGCCGTCTTCGCCGCACTGGGCTGGCCCAAGCCGGCGGGCATCGATCTGGCGCTGCTCGACGCACGCCATCGCCCGGATTGGGCCTTGAGCCCTGAGCGCGACCTCTACCGCTTTTTCTATCCGCCGGATTTCGACCGCCCTCCACACGCCGGCTGAGCGGGACTCAACGGCAGGGTCGCTCGGTCGGCGGACTCGCCGGATCGGCACGCAGACTGGACAACGGCACAAAACCCAGCGCCTGGACGCGCGGCAGGTCGGGGGCGGCGATGTCGAACAGGTTGATCTCGTCCGTGCCCGCGCCGCACACGGCCGGACGCAGGCGGCCGTCCGATCCGCAGGCCACGGCATGCACCCGCACGCCGGCACGCTCCAGCTCGGCGCGCATGGCCTCTGGCGCGGTACCGCGCTCTTCGCACTGACGAGCGCCACGGCTCTTGAACACCTGAACCAGCGCCTCCGATGGCGCGGGCGCGGCTGCCGGGGCTTGCACGGCACAGCCCGAAAGCGCCACCAGCCAGCCGCCCACGGCCAGCGGCAGCCAGCGCGACCAATGAAGCGTGGAAAAGCAGTGCGGGTTCATGGAGCGTGAATTAGTTGTCAAAACGAATGCAGCCATCGCGAGACAGTCGCCAGCGCTTGCCCGGACAAACATCGAATCCGTCACGGGAAGCGCGGGCAAATGCCGAGCGCCGGATTGCGAGATGCATGGCCCGCACATTACCATGTGATCAGCATGCAACGCATCGGGTTTTTTGGTGCCGCGCAAGCGAGAAACCATCCAATCATTGCCAGAAAAGGAACGCATCACATGGCGACCATCAAGCAAACCCTCGACGAACTGATGACCCTGGACGGCGCCATGTGCGCGGCCGTGGTCGACTCCGCCAGCGGCATGATGCTGGGCTCCATTGGCTCCGGTGTCGACCTGGAAGTGGCCGCCGCCGGCAACACCGAGGTGATCCGCTCCAAGATGAAGACCATGCGCTCGCTGGGCCTGAACGACGTGATCGAGGACATCCTGATCACCCTGGGCAAGCAGTACCACATCCTGCGCCCCTCGGCCCGCAAGGACGGCGTGTTCATCTACTACGTGCTGGACCACGCCCGCGCCAACCTGGCCATGGCCCGCCGCAAGGTGCAGGACGTGGACAAGGAACTGAACTTCTGATCGGGCCCACCTCGCCCCATCGGCACAAAAGCCCCGGCATGCCGGGGCTTTTTTCATGGCGCGGCACACCAAACAAAAAACCCACCGTGCAAGCGGTGGGTTATTGGTCAAGTCTGTTCAACCTAGAAACGGCAGTTGGATGCGCCCGAGCGTGCCGTGATGGGCGTGCCAGGCAAGGGCGAGTGCCGCGGCTCCAAAGCTGCCTGCGCAGCTTTGGACGGCACGAGCGGCATCGGGCTCTGACCGATGCGCGCCCTGCAAGGGTGAGGACGCGGCAGGCTCGTGCCTGCAAGGACGAGCAACGCCGCTTGGGCAGCGAGCCAGCGCGGTGCGATCGGGTGCATAGCGCGCTCACCCAACAGGTGAATGTGATCGAAGCTGCGAAAGCCAGTGTCCATGCCGGTTGCCCAAGGATGGCAAGCGGTCAACTGCCGTTTCTAGGTTCAAGACAGCGTCATGGCTTGGATGACGCGGCGTCATCAAGCTCGCCGGGTCTCCACTGCACGTCATGCTGGCTCAGGTAGTCACGGATGAGCCGGCGCACCACCTGCGAAGGCGTCACGTCCTGCGACGCGCACAGGGCCTCGAAAGCCTTCTTCTTCGAAGGATCAATCAGCACGGTCAGCCGAGCGGTTTTTTGTTCGAGAGCAGTCATATGCGTTGGATTGAACTTGCATTCTAACGAGCGTGCCCCCCGAATGCGCCACGATGGCGCTGCAATGGCAACGCAGTGCGTCCGTGCGTGAAATCGTTCCACCATGCCGCCGCTCATACCGTTTTGCGTTCAAAACGATGACGAATGACTGCGGCTGACGCCGCAGACAAATGGCGAATCAGCGCGCGCTGGCCGCATGGCCGCAGACCCCGCACAGGCTTTGCGCTAGCCGGTGCAGCGCCGGCCACGCTTGCTGCGGCCAGCCGGGGTGCTTCAACCCCTTGACGATGCCGTCCACCTGGTGCGCCGCATGCAGCAGGTTGGTCAGCTGCATGTCGGTCAGGCGCGGCAGGACACGCTCGAACAGGCGTTCGCGCAAGCCCCACACGCGCTGCTCGCGCAGCGCCATCGGCAGTGGCTTGCCTTCGCCCACGGCGTCCTTGACGCGCTTGAGCGCGCGAATGTCCTCGGCCAGCGCGTAATGCACCAGCACTTCGGCCTCGCCCTCGGCCTGCAGGCCGTCCAGCATGCGTTGCACGCGGGCGCGCTGGCCGCCCAGCACGGCCTCGGACAGCTTGAAGACGTCGTAGCGCGCCACGTTCAGCACCGCGGCCTCGATCTGTTCGCTGCTCAGCTCGCCCGCGGGGTACAGCAGCGCCAGCTTGCTGATCTCCTGGTGCGCGGCCAGCAGGTTGCCCTCCACGCGGTCGGCGAAGAACGTCAGCGCGTGCTGGCCGTCCTGGCCGGGCATCACGCGCTGGCCCTGCGCGGCCAGGCGCTGGGCGATCCATTGCGGCAGCGCGGCACGTTCGATGGTGTCGATCTGCACCGTAACGCCGGCGCCATCGAGCGCAGTGAACCACGCGCCCGACCGGGCCTGCCTGTCCAGCCGGGGCAGCAGTACCAGTGTCAGGGTGCTGTCGTTGCCCACCGCGCCATCGGCCAGTTGCTGCAGGGCGGCGCTGCCGTCCTTGCCTGGCTTGCCCGAAGGAATGCGCACCTCGACGATCTGCTTGTCGGCGAACAGGCTCAAGCTGCTGCCCGCCGCCAGCACGGCGCTCCAGTCGAAATGCGCGCCGGCCACGGTGTGCACCGTGCGCTCGGTGTAGCCCTGCGCGCGCGCGGCGGCGCGGATGGCATCGGCCGCCTCCTGCTGCAGCAGCGGCTCATCGCCGTGCAGCGTGTACAGCGGACGCAGCTGCTTTTGCAGATGCGTGCTCAGTTGCGCGGCGGCAAGTTGCATCAGGCGCTCTGCGCCAGAAGGCGCGCGGACGATGGACGCGAGCCCTCACCCCAACCCTCTCCCGCACGCGGGAGAGGGAGCACACGGGCTGCGCAGCAAGCCCGAACCAGCGGCCGCGGAGCTGGCCATGCGAGAACGCCGTGGCCGGACCTGCGCCGGTCACTGGCGTTGTCCCCCTTCCCGCAGAGAGAAGGGGGAAGCGGCGCAAGCCGCTCAGGGGGATGTTCCGAATCCTGGGGAAGGCGGCCGCAGGCCGACTCAGGGGGTGTCATATCTTTACCGTTGCCAGCCGCCGCAGCACCTGCTGCACGATGTCGCTTTGCATGTTCTGGTACAGCATCAGCGCTTCCTGCTCCTTCGACAAGGCGGCGGCTTCGGCGTAGCTCTGGTCGAGCTGGCGCAGGATCTCGGACATGGGCAGCAATTCGCGCCCCTCGGGCGTGCGCAGCTTGAAGCCGAAACGGATGCGCAGTTGCAGCTCCCGCACCTCGCCCGTGGCCGTGAGGCTGACCACGGAGCGTTCGCGCTGCTCGCCGGGGCTTTCGAGCACCACCTCGGCCTTGGCCGGGTCGCTGACGATCTCCAGCCGCCCCGAGCCCGCGAGCTGGCGGCGCAACTCCAGTGCCAGCGCGGTAGCGGGCATGACCAGCGCGATGCGGCGAAAGGCCAGCTCCGGCGGGCGCCGCAGCTGGAAGCCGCACGCGCCCAGCAGCGGCGCGGCGACAGCGGCCAGCAACCAGGCGCGGCGCGGCGATGTACGCATCAGCCCACCACCACGTTGACCAGCCGGCCCGGCACCACCACGACCTTCTTGACCGCGCCGCCGCCCCCGTGCTTGAGGAAGGCTTCGCTGGCGAGCGCGGCTTTCTCGATGTCGTCCTTGCTGGCGCTGGCCGGCACGCCGATGGCGCCGCGCAGCTTGCCGTTGACTTGCAGCACCAGTTCGATCTCGTCCTGCTTCAGCGCCTCGGGGTCGGTCTGCGGCCAGGGCGCGTCGAGCAGTTCGCCCTGCACGGCGGCAAAGCCCAGCGCCTGCCACAACGCGTGCGTGACGTGCGGCGTGACCGGGTAGAGAACGCGCAGTAGCTTGGAAAAGCCCTCGGCCAGCGCTGCGTTGTCGCCGGGCGAGCCTTCGCCCTTGAAGGCTTCCAGCGCGTTCAGCATCTTCATCGCGCCGGACACCACGGTGTTGTATTGCAGGCGCTGGTAGTCGTGGTCGACCTGGCCGAGCACGGTGTGGATTTCATGGCGCAGGGCCTTGGCGGCCTTGCTGAATTCGATGCCATTCTGGCTGGCGGCGGTGGCCAGCAAGGCGCTGGCGGCCACGTTTTCCATGGCATGCAGCTTGAAGCCAAAGTTCCACACCCGGCGCAGGAAACGGTAGCTGCCCTCCACGGCGGCGTCGTTCCACTCCAGCGTCAGCTCGGGCGGCGCGGTGAACATGGTGTACAGGCGCGCGGTGTCGGCGCCGTACTGGTCGATCAACTCCTGCGGGTCGACGCCGTTGTTCTTCGACTTGGACATGGTGCCCACGCCCTCGTAGTCGATCGGCGTGCCGGCGGGCAGCGGGTTGCCGTCGGCGCCCTTCGCGTAATCCACGGCCTTGTTCAGCTTGGCGCCCACCTGCTTGCCATCGGCGTCGATCACCGGGTCAACGTCGGCGGGCCAGAAGTATTCGACACCGCCCTTCTCGTTGCGGCGCGAATAGATGTGGTTCAGCACCATGCCCTGCGTCAGCAGCTTGGTGAAGGGCTCGTCGATTTTCACCAGCCCCAGGTCGCGCATCACCTTGGTCCAGAAGCGGGCATACAGCAGGTGCAGGATGGCGTGCTCGATGCCGCCGATGTACTGGTCCATCGGCATCCAGTAATCGGTGCCGCCGGCGACCATGGCCTGGTCGTTGGTCGGATCGCAATAGCGCATGAAGTACCACGACGAATCGATGAAGGTATCCATCGTGTCGGTCTCGCGCCGCGCGGGCTGGCCGCATTGCGGGCAGGTGCAGGCCAGGAAAGCCTCGCACTTGGCTAAAGGGTTGCCGCTGCCGTCCGGCACCAGATCCTGCGGCAGCACCACGGGCAGGTCCTGCTCGGGCACGGGCACGGTGCCGCAGGCGGCGCAGTGGATCATGGGGATGGGCGTGCCCCAGTAGCGCTGGCGGCTGATGCCCCAGTCGCGCAGGCGCCAGGTGGTCTTCTTCTCGCCCAGGCCCTGGTCGGCCAGCGCCTTGGCGACGGCATCCACCGCTGCCTGGAAGGTCATGCCGCTGAAATTGCCGGAGTTGATGGTCACGCCCTGCTGCTTGTCGGTGTACCAGTCCTGCCACTGGGTGTGGTTGTAGCTTTGGCCGTCGACATGCACCACCTGCTGGATGGGCAGGCCGTACTTCAGCGCGAAGGCGAAGTCGCGCTCGTCGTGCGCGGGCACGCCCATCACGGCGCCGTCGCCATAGCTCATCAGCACGTAGTTGCCCACCCACAGCGGCACGGCCTCGCCGGTCAGCGGGTGCGTCACCGTCAGGCCCGTGGGCATGCCCTCTTTCTCTTTCAGAGCCAGTTCCGCCTCGGTGGTGCCGCCTTGCTTGCATTTCTCGATGAAGGCGGCCAGTTCGGGGTTGCCCTTGGCGGCCTGCTCGGCCAGCGGGTGTTCGGGCGCGACGGCGCAGAAGGTGACGCCCATGATGGTGTCGGCGCGCGTGGTGAACACGTACATGCGCCCGCCCTGGATGGGCTGACCATCGTCACCCTTGATGTCGTGCGTGAAGGCGAAGCGCACGCCCTCGCTCTTACCGATCCAGTGCTCCTGCATCAGGCGCACGCGCTCGGGCCAGCCACCGAGCGTGGCCTTGGGGTTGCCGATCTGCACGTGGTCGAGCAACTCCTGCGCGTAGTCGGTGATCTTCAGGTAGTAGCCGGGGATTTCCTTCTTCTCGACCAGCGCGCCGGTGCGCCAGCCGCGCCCGTCGATCACCTGCTCGTTGGCCAGCACCGTCATGTCCACCGGGTCCCAGTTGACGACCTGGGTCTTGCGGTAGGCGATGCCTTTTTCCAGCATCTTCAGGAACAGCCACTGGTTCCACTTGTAGTAGCTGGCGCCGCAGGTGGCCACCTCGCGGCTCCAGTCGATGGCCAGTCCCATGGCCTGCATCTGGCCCTTCATGTGGGCGATGTTGTCGTAGGTCCACCGCGCGGGCGGCACGCCGTTCTTCAGCGCGGCGTTCTCGGCCGGCAGGCCGAAGGCGTCCCAGCCCATGGGCATCAGCACGTTGAAGCCCTTCATGCGCAGCTGGCGGGCCAGCATGTCGTTGATGGTGTAGTTGCGCACGTGGCCCATGTGCAGCTTGCCGCTGGGGTAAGGCAGCATGGAGCAGGCGTAGTACTTGGGCTTGGGCGCGCCCTGCGCGTTGCGCGCGCCCTCGGTCACGCGGTAGGCGTCGGTGGCCCGCCAGTGCGCGTGCGCGGCCTGCTCGACGGCCCGGGGATCGTATTTTTCTTGCATGGGCAAATTGTAGGCGGGCGCGCACGGACGGCCCGGTGTTCAGCGACAGAGACTGCTATAAAAAAAAGAGTCGCCCGCAACCCTTGGAGCCCGCGCTCACGACAGGAGGGGGACTACTGAAATATTGTTATCTGTAAAAAACAGCTTTTGCCTTTTATTATCATGCGCCATCAGCTATCGTTTCAATATCATTAAATGGCGTCAAATTGTTATCGCCTGATTTGGCGAAAGCGGTACTTGTTTTAGAGCATGCCTGTACGCATGCGGTTTCCATCGTTTTTTGTGGGAGCGGGCTTGCCCGCGATAAGCCCTGGCTCAGGGCGAAGCGCTGCCATCGTGGCCAAGGCTGCTGCCAAAAGCAGTATCTGAGAGGCTGCCCCCAAACTCCTCGCGCCGCGCACCTTGCTCCGGCGGTCAGCGCGAGGCGCCAGTCGCGGGCGCGTCGGCGGCTGGTGCATCGGCGACGAAGCCGATGCGGTTCAGCCCGGCCTTCTGGGCTTCGCCCATCACCTCGACCACGCGGCCATAGGGCACGCCCTGGTCGGCGCGCAGTTGGACCTCGGTTTCGGGGTTGGCGCGGGCGGCGTCTTGCAGGGCGCTGCCCAGTTCGGCCTGGGTCACCGGCCTGTCGTTGAAGAAGGCCTGGCCGTCCTTGTTGACCACCACGGTGACGAACTTGGGCGGATCGCCCGGCTTGGCGGCGTCGGTCTTGGGCAGATCAAGCCGGATCGAGCTGGCCAGCAGCGGCGCGGTGATGATGAAAATGACCACCAGCACCAGCATCACGTCGACCAGCGGCGTGACGTTGATGTCGCTCATGGGCTCGCTGCCCTTGCCGTGTTCGAGTCGCCCGAATGCCATGTCAGCTCTCCCAGGCCGCCGCGCAGCAGGCGCCTTCCGAAGGCCGCGGAGCAGGCCACGCCGAAACGCCGCGCTCGGGGTTTCCCCGAGCGCCAGCGTTGCCCCCCTCTGGGGGAAGGCGCCGCAGGCGACTCAGGGGGGAGCTCATTTCATGAGCTCTCTCAGGTCGTGCGCGAAACCCTCCAGCTCCGCCTCGATGTTGCCGATGGCCCGGCCAAACCAGTTGTAGGCCAGCACAGCCGGAATGGCCACCGCCAGGCCGGCGGCGGTCATGATCAGCGCCTCGCCCACCGGCCCGGCCACGCGCTCGATGCTGATCTGCCCCGAGCCGGCGATGCCGATCAGCGCATGGTAGATGCCCCACACCGTGCCCAGCAGGCCGACGAACGGCGCCGTGGCGCCCACGGTGGCCAGCAGCACCTGGCCAAACCGCAACTGCCGCATCACGGCATGCAGCGCGCCACGCAGCGCCCGCGTGAGCTGCTGCGCGCGGTCGCCCGCCGCCGCCAGCGTGCCGTCCGCGGGCAGCTGCGTGGCCCGGATCAGCGGCAGCACCCACTGGCCGCGATCGAAGCCGCCGACGCGATCGGCCGCGTCCACCAGGGAGGGCGCTTGCCAGAACGCGGCCACGCCGCGCGCCACGTCGCCGCCGGCGCGGCGCAGCATCCACGCCTTCCACAGAATCACCACCCAACTGGCGGTGGACATGAGCAGCAGAAGAATCGCCACGGCCTTGCCGATGGCGTCGCTCTGCATGAAGACTTGCTGCAGGTTCATGGCTTCAGAAAAACGGCCAAGGGCTGTCCGGCACGGTCAGGACGACAGCCGGTTCAGGTCCAGCACGTCGAACATGTCGAACAGTCCGCTGGGCTTGTCCGCCAGAAAGCGCGCCGCGCGCAGGCTGCCTTGCGCGTAGCCGGCGCGGCTGCCGGCCTTGTGCGAAATCTCGATGCGCTCGCCCGTGCCCGCGAACAGCACGGTGTGGTCGCCCACGATGTCGCCGCCGCGAATGGTGGCGAAACCGATGCTGGACGGATCGCGCTCGCCGGTGTGGCCGTGGCGCTCGTACACGGCGCATTGGCCCAGGTCACGGCCCAGCGCCTCGGCGATCACCTCGCCCATCTTCAGCGCCGTGCCACTGGGCGCATCCACCTTGTGACGGTGGTGCGCCTCGATCACCTCGATGTCGTAGCCGGTGGCGAGCGCCTTGGCCGCCATCTCCAGCAGCTTGAAGGTGACGTTGACGCCCACGCTCATGTTGGGCGCCATGACGATGGCGATGTCCTGGGCGGCGGTGGCGATCTCGGCCTTCTGCGCCTCGGAAAAGCCGGTGGTGCCGATCACCAGCGCCACGCCCCGCGCGCGGCAGGCCGCCAGGTGCGCCATGGTGGCCTCGGGCCGGGTGAAGTCGATCAGCACCCGCGCGCCTTGCAAGCCGGTGGCCAGATCGGCGGTGACGGGCACGCCGCTCGCCCAACCGGCGAAGGCGCCGGCGTCCTGCCCCAGCGCGGGGCTGTCCTCGCGATCGAGCGCGCCGGCCAGCGCGCAGTCGCCGGACGCGCGCACGGCCTCGATCAGCATCTGGCCCATGCGGCCAGTGGCGCCGGCAATGGCCACGCGCAAAGGTGAAGCGGAAGAAGTCATCGGCGAATGTCCAGGCTTGGCGATCAACAGGTCACGGCAAGGCGTGACGCGAAAAACTCAGCGCCCGGGCTCCAGCGGCGGGTAGCTGAGGGCCGGCTGCGCGGTTTCGCTGGCCGATGGCGCCGCCTCACCCTCCGGCCTGGCGGCGGGGAACTTGGCCAGTTCCTCCTCGGTGGCTTCCAGCTTGGGCACCTTGACCTTGCGATCGCGGCTGATGCGCTGCACGAACTCGGTTTCGCTGGGCATGTCGTCGCCCTCGAAGCGCTCCAGCGAATCGCCCTGAAAGAACACCGCCAGCCGGAACTGCTGCGGCTCCACACGCTGGCGCTTCATGGTGAACACGTAGTCCCAGCGGTCGCCGTGGAACAGGCTGGTGACCAGCGGCGTGCCCAGGATGTCGCGCACCTGCAGGCGCGACATGCCCGGCTGCAGCGCGGCCACCTGTTCCCTGGAAACGAAGTTGCCCTGCACCACTTCGGGCTTGTAGAGCGTGATGGCGTCGGCGATGCCGCGGGTGCCCTGCTCGAAACTGCTGCAGGCGGCCAGGGCCGCCGCCAGCACGGCCGGCATGACCCGCGCGGTCATGCGGGCATGGGTTCGGAAATTGACAAACATGCGTCGCGGCTCATGCACAATACGGCCGGTCATTGTAGCGGTGGCGCCACGTCGCGCCGCGACGAGACGCGCCAGCATGGACATGATCGACGAACTCAAAAGCACCGGCCTGAAGGCCACCTTGCCCCGGCTGAAGATTTTGGAGTTGTTCCAGAAAGCCGAGCAGCGCCACATGACGGCCGAGGACGTCTACCGCCTGCTGCTGGCCGAGCAGTCCGACATCGGACTGGCCACCGTGTACCGCGTGCTGATGCAGTTCGAGCAGGCTGGCCTGCTGAGCCGCAACCATTTCGAGGCCGGCAAGGCGGTGTACGAGCTGCGCGAGGACGAGCACCACGACCACCTGGTGTGCCTGGACTGCGGCCACGTGGAGGAATTCCACGACCCCGAGATCGAGAAGCGCCAGAACGCCGTGGCCAAGGCGCGCGGCTTCACCATCGCCGACCACGCGCTCAGCCTGTACGCCAACTGCACCAAGGCGGAGTGCCCGCACCGCGCATCCGGCGCGCCCGCGCCAAGGCGCTGAGCAGCGCGAGGAGTTTGGGGACAGCCTCTTAGCCTAGAAACGGCAGTTGGATGCGCCCGAGCGTGCCGTGATGGGCGTGTCAGGCAAGGCGCGAGGACGCGGCAGGCTCGTGCCTGCAAGGACGAGCAACGCCGCTTGGGCAGCGAGCCAGCGCGGTGCGATCGGGTGCATAGCGCGCTCACCCAACAGGTGAACGTGATCGAAGCCGTGAAAGTCAGTGCTCATGCCAGTTGCTCAAGGATGGCGAGCGGTCAACTGCCGTTTCTAGGCTTAGTCGCTGCCGCCTTTTTCCATGGCGCGCCGGTGGCGCTCGACGAACTCCTGATAGGTGTCGATGCCGCGCAACTGCAGGATGTGGTTGCGCACCGCGGCCTCCACCAGCACGGCGATGTTGCGTCCCGCCACCACCTGGATCACGGCCTTCTGGATGTCCACGCCCAGCACCTCCTGCGTCAGCGGCTCGTAGGGCAGGCGCTCGTATTCGCGCTCCATGGTTTCGCGCCGCACCAGATGCACGATCAGGCGCAGCCGCATGCGGCGGCGCACCGCGGCCTCGCCGAAGATGGCACGGATGTCCAGCAGGCCGATGCCGCGCACCTCCAGCAGGTTCTGCAGCAGCTCGGGGCAGCGCCCTTCGATGGTGGTCTGGTTGATGCGGAACAAATCCACCGCGTCGTCGGCCACCAGGCCGTTGCCGCGCGAGATCAGCTCCAGCCCCAGCTCGCTCTTGCCCAGGCCCGACTCGCCGGTGATCAGCACGCCCAGGCCCAGGATGTCCATGAACACGCCGTGCATGGTGGTGCGGTTGGCGAAGTGCTTGGACAGGTAGGCGCGCAGCACGTCGATGACGAAGGCCGCCGACTCGTGCGTGGCGAACATCGGTATCTGCGCCCGCTCGCACATCTGCATCAGCGCATCGGGCGCCGTCTGCCCATCGCACAGCACCAGCACCGGCGGCTCCAGCGTGACGATGCGGGCCACGCGGCGCGCGCAGTCCTCGGGCGAGGCGTTGGTCAGATAGGCCACCTCGCGCGGGCCCAGAATCTGCACGCGGTAGGGATGGATGTAGTTCAGATAGCCCACCAAGTCGGCGCTGGAGCGCGCCTGGCTGATGGCGGCGTCGTCGAAGCGGCGCTCCGACGCCTCCAGCCCCGCGATCCAGTGCCAGCGCAAGGAGGCCCGGTGGTCCTCAAACAGGACATCGGCGCTGATGGCGGTGGGTTTCATGGCGAAGGTGAGTCAGAAAGCGGGCCGCGCCAGTCTACGTGAAGCGCCCCACTGACCGCGCCCAGCGCCCCCAGGGCCGCGTCAGCGACTCAGGACGCCGTCTGCGCCGACCGCCACTGGGCGATCAGCCCGTGCAACTCGCCCACCGAGCCGGCGGACTTGATGCGCTCGCGCAGTCCCGCATCGCTCAGCAGCTCGGCGATCTCGGACAGGATTTCCAGGTGCTTCTGCGTCGCGGCCTCGGGCACCAGCAGAAAAATCAGCAGGCCGACCGGCTGCTCGTCGGGCGCGTCGAACCCGATGGGCTGCGCCAGTTGCAGCACCGCGGCCATGGGTGCCTTCAGGCCCTTGATGCGGCCGTGCGGAATCGCCACGCCGTGGCCCAGCCCCGTCGAGCCCAGGCGCTCGCGCGCGAACAGGCTGTCGGTGATCAGCGCGCGCGACAAGCCGTGCTGGTTCTCGAACAGCAGGCCGGCTTCTTCAAAGGCCCGCTTCTTGCTAGTGGCTTCGACACCCACCAGCACCTGCGACTCGGGGAGGATGGAGGCTAGACGGTTCATGGGCATGGACGCTTTCATTATGCTCCCTTGGCGCGCGCCATCGTCGCGAACGCCGCCACCGGGTGCGGGCCTGGCTTGCGCCAAGCGGCGCCAGGCACTCCACCCGATATCGGGCACAGCTCTCGGACTGGAAAGAAAGAAGGCCGCCCGGGATGCCCGCGCGGCCAGTTCCTAAGTTTACAGTCTTGCCTTGGAGGGCTGCCGTGGCGCGATCCTACATCAGATGCTTGGCCGCCGCGTGCCCGTGGGCCTGCTGCTTATCCTTGTAACGCACGAGCTGGCGGTCGAGCTTGTCCACCAGCTCGTCCACGGCGGCGTACAGGTCCTCATGGGCGCTTTCGGCGAACAGGTCGTTGCCCTTGACCCCGATGCGGCACTCGGCCCGCTGACGCTTGTTCTTTTCCTTCTGGTTCTCGACCGAGAGCAGCACCCTCACGTCCACCACCTGATCGAAATGCTTGGTGATCCGCTCCAGCTTGCTGGTCACGTAACTGCGCAGGGCAGGCGTGATTTCGAGGTGGTGCCCGCTGATCATCAAATTCATGGAAAAGCCTCCTTCTGAATGGACGGCCCACCGAGCTGGCATGCCCGGCGGCCAGAAACACAGCGCTTGACCGAAGCCGTCACGGCGTTGTCACGCCAGCCCACTATGCGCTGGTTGGAGGCGGAAAGCAATCCCGCCGAGCAAGCCCTTCGGCGTTGGGGGTGGGTTCGTTTTTGACACATGCACGCACGCCTCAGGTCTGCTACCGTACTGGATGGCGTTGGCGCGCTCCGGGGTCACCACCCACGCGCCAGAAACACCGCCGCCAGCGGAATCACGGCCACCAGGTGCGTGGCGATCATCACCGTCCGGCGCGCGCCGCGGATGTCGGCATCGGAGGGCATCGCCCCGCCAGCGGCCAGCCTGTCGCGCCAGTTGCGGAACCGCCGCGCGGGGCCTATCTGCATCACCGCCACGACGATGAACAGCGTCAGCTTCGCCCACAGCAGCCAGTTGCTCCAGTACCAGGCGCTGCCCTTGGCGCCCCAGTAAATGCGCGCCAGTCCGGACAGCAGCACGGCGGCGGTGGCAATCCACAAGATCGCATCCAGCCGCACCAGCCGCTGCACTCCGGCGGGGTTGAGCCATTCGGCGCGGCACATCGCGGCCTGAGCCGACGCGAACACGATCCAGCCCAGAAAGGCGCTGATGTGAAAAAAGGCAAGCCAGGGTTCAAGCATGGGGCCGATGGTAGCGGTGGTGGCGCGCCGCCATCAGCGCGGGCCGCGCCAGAAAGCCGCGTCGCCGTAACGCTCGCGCAGAAAGTCCACCCACAGGCGCACCCGCAGGGGCGCATGGCGCGTGGGGTGCGGCAGGATGGCGTAGATGCCGTTGGGCGGCGCGGCGAAATCCTCCAGCACCGGCACCAGCAGGCCGGCGGCGATGTCGTGCTCCACCTCCCAGGTGCTGCGCCAGGCAATACCGTGGCCGGTCATGCACCAGTCGTGCAACACCTGGCCGTCGGAGCAGTCCAGCGGGCCGCTGGGGCGCAAATGCATCACCTGCCCGTTTTCGTCGACGAATGCCCACCCGCGTGTTTGCGAGGCATCGGACGACAGCACCAGGCAGTCGTGCCGCGCCAGATCGCGTGGATGCCGGGGCGTGCCACGCCGCTCCAGATAGGCGGGCGCGGCCACGGCCAGGCGCCGGTTGTCGGCCAGGCGAATGCTGACCAGCGACGAATCGGGCAGGTCGCCCACCCGCACGGCGCAGTCGTAGCCCTCGCCAGCCAGATCGACCACGCGGTCGGACAGGTTGAGCGAGATGCGCAGGCGCGGGTGCGCGGCGTGGAAATCAGGCACCAGCGGCGCCACGTGCCGCCGCCCAAAGCCCGCCGGCGCGGTGATGCGCAGGTACCCGCTGGCCTGCACGCCGCCGGCCGACACGCTGGCCTCGGCGCCGGCCACCTCGGCCAGGATGCGCTGGCAGTCGTCCAGAAAGGCCGTGCCCTCGTGCGTGAGCGCGATGCGCCGCGTGGTGCGCACCAGCAGCTTCACGCCCAGGTGCTCTTCCAGCGCGTCGATCCGGCGGCTGACGACGGCGGGCGCCACGCCCTCGGCGCGCGCGGCGGCGCTCAGGCTGCCGCGCATGGCCACCGAGGCGAAGGTCTCGAAGGCCTTGAGCTTGTCCATGCGGAAATTATCCCCACATGGCGCATCTGCTTGCGGCGCAAGTGCCACAGTGCTTTTGGCGGTGGCGGCGCACTGTGCGATCATGGCGCGCACCTGTCGCGCCATGTCGTCGCGCTTTGTTGAACCATGTCCGCCGAGTCCCCGTCTCCCGCCAAGCCCAGCATTGATGTGCGCACGCTCAGCCTGACGCAGCTGCAGAAGCTGGCCGAGCGCGGCAGCCGGCGCGCCAAGGCCGAGCTGGAAAACCGCATGCGGGCAGCGGCAGCGGTGGCACCACCCCCGTCCACGGCGCCCACGCCCCGCCCCCCCGCGACGCCACCACGCCCGCTGCCGCCACTGCTGGCCGAACACGCGGCCATGGCCCCCACGGTGCGCCCGCTTTCGCCACCTCCCGCTGACGACGCCGCGCCCGCTGGCCCCAGCGCGGCACTCGTGGAGCAACTGGAGCTGATCGCCCGCCAGGACGAAGCACGGGCGCGCGCCGATGGCCCGCCGCGCCTGGTCGGCATGCTGCTGATCGGCTGGGGGGTGCTGCTCACGCTGGGGGGGCTGGTCATGCTGGGGCACGGCGGCGGGCCGTACTACCTGTTTTGCGGACTGGGCTCGGCGGCGGTGGGCTGGCTGCTGATGCAGTGCAGCCGCTGGGCCATGGTGCTGCACGGCGTGCTGCTGCTGGTAGGGCTGGCCTGGGCCTGGCGCACCGGCAAAGCAGGGTTGCTCATGGCCTTCATACAGGCGGCGCCACTGTGGGTATCCGCGCTGTGGATGGCGATCCACCAAGTGCGCGAGCCGTTGGAATAGCCCGTCAAACCGGCGGGCCGCCGCCCCCACAAACACCAGCACGTATTTGCACGCCACGTTCATTCGCAACATTTATCTTTGCAAAAAACGCAAAGGTTTTTCAATATTTCTGGTGTTTATTACCCAAAACAATTCGAATAAAGTACCCGCGAGGGGCGCATGGGGCGCCCACACGTTTTGACAGAGGCCCGCCATGACCGCACGCACCACCGTCCGCGACCTGAAAATCGCCAACGAGCTGTACCAATTCGTCAACCAGGAAGTCCTGCCCGATCTGGGCCTGGCGCCCGACGCGTTCTGGCAGGGCTTTTCCAGCATCGTGACCGACCTGGCGCCCAAGAACGCCGCCCTGCTGGCCGAGCGCGACCGCCTGCAAAAAGAGCTGGACACCTGGCACGGCGCCAACCCTGGCCCCATCAAGGACATGCGCGCCTACCGCGCCTTTCTGGAAGGCATCGGCTACCTGGTGCCCAACCCCGCCAGCGTGCAGGTGACCACCACCAACGTCGATAGCGAACTGGCCGTGCAGGCCGGCCCGCAGCTGGTGGTGCCCATTCTCAACGCCCGCTACGCGCTGAACGCCGCCAACGCGCGTTGGGGCAGCCTGTACGACGCGCTGTACGGCACCGACGTGATCGCAGAAGACCGTGGCCTGGAAAAAGGCGCCAAATACAACGCCAAGCGCGGCGCCAAGGTGATCGAGTGGGCTCGCAACGTGCTCGACCGCTGCGCGCCGCTCAAAAAAGGCTCGCACCTCAACTCCACCGGCTACGTGGTCAACAAGGACGGCGAGCTGGTGGTCAAGCTCAAGGGCGGCAAGAGCAGCAAGCTGGCCGACAACC
>JAUNUR010000035.1 GCA_030538085.1 Pseudomonadota bacterium
TGACGAAACTCTCTCAAGAAAACGTTTTGTAAGTCATTGATTTTCTTCAGGTACATCGGCCCTGCTGGCGGGGTTGGGTTGCTCAATAGGTTGAAGAATCGGCAAGTCGTTTTCTTTTGGGCCAACGAATATGCAGGCGGGGGTCTGCCACAGGCGTAGACTTGCGAGCAGCGGAAGGCGGTCAGGCGTCGCCCGGCATCCACTCCGCGCAAAGAGCCAAGGAGACGAGAGCTTGCAGCCGACCAACACCGCTGATCCGGCCTACTACCACAAGGTCGTCGATTGCCAATGGGCGTGCCCCGCCCACACACCCGTACCCGAATACATCCGCCTGATTGCGCAGCAGCGCTACGCCGACGCGTACATGATCAACTGGGTGTCCAACGTGTTCCCGGGCATCCTGGGCCGCACCTGCGACCGCCCGTGCGAGCCCGCCTGCCGGCGCGGCCGCGTGGAAGAGGAGAACGCCGAGAAACCCGAGCCGGTGGCCATCTGCCGCCTCAAGCGCGTGGCGGCCGACCTGAAGGACGACGTGGTGCCGCGCATGCCGCGTCCCGGCCCCAGCAACGGCAAGCGCGTGGCCTGCGTGGGCGCCGGGCCGGCATCGCTGACGGTGGCGCGCGACCTGGCGCCATTGGGCTACCAGGTGACCGTGTTCGACGGCGAGCGCAAGGCCGGCGGCTTCATGCACCAGCAGATTCCGCGCTTTCGCCTGCCCGAGAGCGTGATCGACGAGGAAACGGGCTACGTCTTCGCACTGGGCGCCGAATTCAAGAGCGGCCAGCGCATCGACTCGATGAAGGCGCTGCTGGGCGAAGGGTTTGATGCGGTATTCGTCGGCAGCGGCGCGCCGCGCGGGCGTGATCTGGACATCCCTGGCCGGCAGGAGGCCGCCGACCACATCCGCATCGGCATCGACTGGCTGGCGTCCGTCTCGTTTGGCCATGTGACCAAGGTGGGCAAGCGCGTCATCGTGCTGGGCGGCGGCAACACGGCCATGGACTGCTGCCGCTCGGCCCGGCGCATGGGCGGCGAGGACGTGAAGGTCATCGTGCGCAGCGGCTTCGACGAGATGAAGGCCTCGCCCTGGGAGAAGGAAGACGCGCAGCATGAGGGCATCCCGATCATCAACATGCACGTGCCCAAGAGCTTCGTGCACGAGGGCGGCAAGCTGCTGGGCATGACCTTCGAGATCGTGCGTGCCGAGTACGACGACCAGGGCCGGCGCAAGCTGGTGCCGACGGGCGAGCCCGATCCGTTCTTCCCCTGCGACGAGGTGCTGATCGCCGTCGGGCAGGAGAACGCCTTCCCCTGGATCGAGCGCGACCTGGGGCTGGACTTCGACAAATGGGGCTTGCCGGTGCTGGGCCACGGTCAGGATCAGGCCCCCACCTACCAGTCATCGCTGCCCCAGGTGTTCTTTGGTGGCGATGCGGCTTACGGGCCCAAGAACATCATCACTGCCGTGGCGCAGGGCCACGAGGCAGCGGTGTCGATCGACCTGTTCCTGAGCGGGCAGGATGTGGCCCAGCGCCCGCCGCCGCGCACCAACCTCGTGTCGCAGAAGATGGGCATCCACGAATGGAGCTACGACCAGAACCCCTCGAACGACGAGCGCTACAAGGTGCCCTGGGCCAACGCCGAGAAGGCGCTGGCCAGCATCAAGGTGGAGGTGGAACTGGGCTTTGACGCCGAGACCGCCTTCAAGGAGGCCGCGCGCTGCCTGAACTGCGACGTGCAGACGGTGTTCAGCACCCACCTGTGCATCGAATGCGACGCCTGCGTCGACATCTGCCCGATGGACTGCATCACCTTCACCAGCAACGGCGACGAGGCCGACCTGCGCGGCCGCCTGAACGCGCCGGCCCAGAACACCGAGCAGGCCTTGCTGGTGTCGGGTGATCTCAAGACCGGCCGCGTGATGGTGAAGGACGAGGACGTCTGCCTGCACTGCGGCCTGTGCGCCGAGCGCTGCCCCACCGGCGCCTGGGACATGCAGAAATTCCTGCT
This sequence comes from Pseudomonadota bacterium, assembly GCA_030538085.1. Classification (GTDB taxonomy): domain Bacteria; phylum Pseudomonadota; class Gammaproteobacteria; order Burkholderiales; family Burkholderiaceae_C; genus Ottowia. The sequence continues at coordinate 2,011 of JAUNUR010000035.1, forward strand.
GAACACCGCCAAGGCGGGCGGTGCGGCGGGCACCATCGGCAAAGCCAAGGAAGGAGTGGCGGCATGAAGCAGATCGAAGGCATCAACGACTTCGTCGTCAAGTTCGCCAACGTCAACGGCTCCGGCTCGGCCAGCGCCAACGAGCTGTTCGCCAAGTCGGTGCTGCGCATGGGCGTGCCGGTGAGCCCGCGCAACATCTTCCCCAGCAACATCCAGGGCATGCCGACCTGGTACGAGGTGCGCGTGAGCGAGCAGGGCTATCTGGGCCGGCGCGGCGGCATCGACCTGATGGTGGCCATGAACCCGCAGACTTGGGGCCCCGACGTGGCCGAGATCGAACCCGGCGGCTACCTGCTGTACGACAGCACGCGGCCGCGCGCGCCGTCCGAGCTGCGCGAGGACATCACCGTCATCGGCATGCCGCTGACTGAGATCTGCAACGCCGTCTACAGCGACCCGCGTCAGCGCCAGCTGTTCAAGAACATCATGTATGTGGGCGTGCTGTCGGTGCTGCTGGGCATCGAGCGCGAGGCCATCGAAGGCCTGCTGGGCGAGCAGTTCAAGGGCAAGGAGAAGCTCATCGCCGCCAACGTGCAGGCGCTGAACCTGGGCCGCGACTTCGCCACCGAGCACCTGAAGCACCCGCTGCCGATCCGCGTGCAGCGCGCCGATGCGGTGGGCAAGCGCATCTTCATCGAAGGCAACGAGGCCGCTGGCTTGGGCGCGGTGTACGGCGGCGCCACGGTGTGCGCGTGGTACCCCATCACGCCCTCCACCTCGGTGGCCGAGGCCTTCATGAAGTACTGCGCCAGGCTGCGCGTGGATGCCGAAGGGCGCCACAACTACGCCATCGTGCAGGGCGAGGACGAACTGGCCTCGATCGGCATGGTGGTGGGCGCGGGCTGGAACGGTGCGCGCGCCTTTACCGCCACCTCGGGGCCGGGCATCTCGCTGATGACCGAGTTCATCGGCCTGGCTTACTTCGCCGAGATCCCGTGCACGCTGATCAACGTGCAGCGCGGCGGCCCGTCCACCGGCATGCCCACGCGCACGCAGCAGGCCGACATCCTGGCCTGCGCCTATGCCTCGCACGGCGACACCAAGCACGTGCTGCTGTTCCCCGAAGACCCCAAGGAGTGCTTCGAGCACACCGCCGCCGCGCTGGACCTGGCCGACCGCCTGCAGACGCCGGTGTTCGTGATGACCGACCTCGACATCGGCATGAACCAGCGCCTGTGCGAGCCGCTGGCCTGGGACGACAGCCGCGACTACGACCGCGGCAAGGTGATGAGCGCCGAAGACCTGGAGCACAAGGACTTCGGCCGCTACAAGGACGTGGACGGCGACGGCATCCCCTGGCGCACGCTGCCCGGCACGCACCCCACCAAGGGCAGCTACTTCACGCGCGGCACCACGCGCAACGCCTATGCGGTGTATTCCGAGCGCGGGCCCGACTACATCTACAACGTCGAGCGCCTGCTGAAAAAATTCGCCACGGCCGCCACGCTGGTGCCGCAGCCCGTGCTGCGGCCCGCGGCCAAGCGCACGCGGCTGGGCGTCATCTACTACGGCTCCACCAGCCCCGCCATGCAGGAGGCGCTGGACGTGCTGGCCAGCCACGGCATCCATGTCGATGCGATGCGGCTGCGCGCCTTCCCGTTCCCCGACAGCGTCTCGCAGTTCATCGCCGACCACGACCTGGTGTTCGTCGTCGAGCAGAACCGCGATGCCCAGCTGCGCTCGCTGCTGGTCAACGAACTGGAGATCAACCCCGCCAAGCTGCAGAAGGTGCTGCACTTCGACGGCACGCCCATCACCGCGCGTTTCATAACCCAGGCCATCACCGACCACGTGCACGAAGCCATGGTCGCCCCTCAAGAGGTGAAAGCATGACCTACATCGCCAAACCCCGTCTGCGCCACCCTTCGCTGGAGAAGAACCAAGTCGGCTACACGCGGCGCGACTACGAAGGCAAGGTGTCCACGCTGTGCGCCGGCTGCGGGCACGATTCGATCTCGGCCGCCATCATCCAGGCCTGCTGGGAGATGGACATTGAGCCGCACCGCGTCGCCAAGCTCTCGGGTATCGGCTGCTCGTCCAAGACGCCCGACTACTTCCTCGGCGCCAGCCACGGCTTCAACACCGTGCACGGCCGCATGCCCAGCGTGCTCACGGGCGCCAACCTGGCCAACCGCGATCTGCTGTACCTGGGCGTATCGGGCGACGGCGATTCGGCTTCCATCGGCCTGGGCCAGTTCGCGCACGCCATGCGGCGCAACGTCAACATGGTCTACATCGTCGAGAACAACGGTGTCTACGGCTTGACCAAGGGCCAATTCAGCGCCACCGCCGACAAAGGCAGCAAGAGCAAGAAGGGCGTCGAGAACATGGACAGCCCGGTCGATCTGGTGGGCCTGGCCATGCAGCTGGGCGCCAGCTTCGTGGCGCGCAGCTTCTCGGGCGACAAGGCGCAGATGGTGCCGCTGATCAAGGCCGCCATGGGCCACGGCGGCGCGGCCTTCATCGACATCATCAGCCCCTGCGTCACCTTCAACAACCACGCCGGCTCCACGCGCAGCTACGACTGGGTGCGCGAGCACAACGAGGCCGTCAGCCGCATCGACTTCATCACCGGCCGCGACGAGATCACCGCCACCATCGCCCCGGGCGAAGTGGTGGATGTGGAGCAGCACGACGGCACCATCCTGCGCCTGCGCAAGCTGCACACCGACTACGACCCCACCGACCGCGTCGCCGCCATGAGCTACATGCACGCCCGCGCCGCCGAGGGCGAGCTGGTGACGGGCCTGCTGTACCTGGAAGCCCAGGCCGGCGACCTGCACACCGCGCAGCACACCAGCGCGCGGCCGCTCAACAGCCTGGGCAAGGCCGACTTGTGCCCGGGGGCGGGGGTGCTGGAGCAGTTGAACGCCAGACTGCGCTGACCACGGGTGGCGCACCCCCTTGCATGAGTATAAAAATTTTTGCTGACACAGAATTTTTTTCTGACTTTTTCTCTTTTTTGATGGAGAAAACCAATGTTTGCCTATATCACTTAAAAGAAGTGAATGCAGGTGAAATGATCTTGGGTTCTGTGGCGCCAAACGACATAGAGAGCGCGAGAAAATATATTCTAACCCGTGATAATTTTGTCGCGACAAAAGATAATATTGCTTTTTTTGAGCCCAGGGTGAATCCCTTTTTTAGTATTAATATTGGTGGGATTTATACCGGCGTTCTTGAGCATTCTTGGATAAACAATCCTTCTGCAGGATTTCCTGAGTCGAAATCAATGATACGGGCTCAGAAGGAAGTTTTCAAAGAGTTTTTAAGACTGGATCGTATAGGAAAAGGGGTGGTATGGGTTGATGGCCGTGGTTGTATGGGGCATGAAATATCCAGTATAGATAAGAATATATATTATCAAAACTCTGCGAGTGTTACCTCTCTCAAATGGGTTGATTTTGTTGGGAATATAAAATTTCCAACACCGCCCAAATTTTGGTGTGAGCCTTTTCCAAAAAGATAGCTTATTCCAGTTCCACTTCAAGACGTCAACCACCGTCATCCCGGCGATGGCAGGGATCCATGTTTCTTCGCACACGCCGTCTGAATTCCGGCTTGCGCCGAAATGGCGAGATATTGCAACTTTGATCTGGAATAGGAATTAACCCGGTAGGCTGGGTTAGCGTGCTGTGCCGGGCAATGATCCGCAGCGGATCGTCCAATCAATAATGCCTTGATCTTGCGCCGGCTCGCATCACCGGCAAACAGGTCGAACTTCACGGCATTTCAGGGCTGGGACATGGCGGGGAGGGATTGATGCAAGGACTGGGGTAGAGGGGATAGATTGTTGGAGGCTCCCAGTACCCTACATCGCCACCGATGAGGGTTGGCTGTTTCTGGCCGTGGTGATTGATCTGATCACCACCTCCATGAGCCGACGCGGCAACGGCTGGGACAACGTCTGTGGCCAGATGCTGTTCGGGTCGCTGAAGGTCGAGCGGCTACACGGCCAACGCTTTGCGATGCGGCGTCGGGCCAAGGACGAGGTCATCGATTGGGTGCTCTGGTACAACCGTGATCGGCCGCACTCGATGCTGGCGTGCGTCAACCCGATGCAGTTCGAGAAAGACTGGCATGCTGCTCGGGTCAAGCAAGCCAATGTGTAGCTCTGCCAATGGGATACGAAATACAGGGGCAAGGTCAAACAGTGAAGCCATGAGCACACCCATCCACGGCGGCACCGACGCGCAGGGCGTGCCGGCGCACGATTTGTCCACCAACGCCAACGCCTGCGGGCCATTCGCGCCCGCCGTGGCAGCGCTGTGCGAGGCCGATGCGCGCCATTACCCGGACCCGGCCTACACCGCGCTCACCGTGCAACTGGCGGCCTGGCATGGCGTGGCGCCGTCGCGCATCGTGCTGGCGGCCAGCGGCAGCGAGTTCATTCAGCGCATCAGCGTGGCCGTGGCTTTGCACACGCCGGGCGCGCGCGTCTGGCTGCCCGTGCACGCCTATGGCGACTACGTCCGTGCCGCGCGGGGGGTGGGGCTAGCGCGGGTTGATGAGCCTGCCAACGCGGTGCTGCTGTGGGCCTGCGATCCCTCCAGCCCGCTGGGCCAGCCGCATGCGGGCCTGTCCGAGCAAGTGGCGGCGCTGCAGCCGGGGCAGGTGCTGGTGCTCGACCAGGCTTACGAGCCGCTGCGCCTTGCCGGCGCGCTGGCGCTGGATACCGGGGCGCAGGACCGCATCTGGCGCCTCGTCACCCCCAACAAGGCGCTGGGCCTGACGGGCGTGCGCGCCGCCTACGTCATTGCCCCGAGCGAAGCAGACGCCGCGCTGCTGGCGCGCCTGCGGGCGCTGGCTCCTTCGTGGCCGGTGGGTACGCACGGCGTGGCGTTGCTGCAAAGCTGGGCCACGGTGGATGCGCACGATTGGCTGCAAGACTGCCGCGCCACGCTGCACGGCTGGAAGGCGCGCCAGATTGGTTTGCTGCACGCTGCCGGCTGGCGGGTGGAGCCGAGTGTTGCTAACTTTTTAGTAGCTTCTTGCGTAGGATGGGCAGGGGCTGAAGGGCGATTTGACTTGCAATCCCTGTTGACCTCGCTACGCGCCCAGGGTATCAAGCTGCGCGACTGCGCCAGCTTCGGCCTGCCCGGCCATGTGCGCATGGCCGTGGTGGCACCGGTGGTGCAGGACGCGCTGATGAGCGCACTGAACGATGCGCCGGAATTTCCTTTGGCGCAAGTTTAAGTCGACCCAAGTCATACACATGAGTAAAGACAAGCTGGAACAATTGGAAGTTGAACTTTTCAAGGAAACGAACGGCAGCCGGTTTGCATACCTGAAAGAGAAGCTGATCGCAAAGCATGTCGACGCACAGCGCGATGCCGTGTTGGCCATCATTGAGCGCTATGTTCGTGAAGGACCCATAGCGCATTGGCGGGAGTTTCTGATGGCGGACGCTGTGAAGCTCTGCCGCGGTCAGGATCAGACGCTGTTCCCGTTCTTCAACTGGGCACTTGGGCAGCCCGAGCTAGCGTACTGGGCCGTTGACGGCTTGCTGAAGACGGGGCCCGCCTCTGCTTTGCCGACTCTTTGCCGCTTGGCATGCGATCAAAGCAGGGATGTTGAGGTTCGCGCGAAAGCCATTAAGAGTCTGGCGTTGTACGCCGATCAGACTTTTGATCGGAATCTTCCGGCAGATCCGGGACATTGGCGTGAAGATCAGTTGCCACTAGACGTCCTACTTCAATGGCAGCGCGATGGTTTCCCACGCGGCATAGGGCACAGCTTGCCGGTGGCGCATCCGGATCTGACCCAGACACGGTCTGCATTGGATCGGGCTGCAGCACGGCTGGAGCGACTGCTAGCTCGGCAGCGTGCCATGCGGCAGGACGCTGCCAACCCTGACAATTGGCTGCTGCCTGCCAGTGAAGTAGCGCTGGAACGTGTGAATCGGCGGTGGCCGTTGCCTGCCATGTATGCCGAATTTCTGCGCAAGTTTTCACCTAGGCATGTCATGGTGGCCGGAGAAGGATGGGTGACTGGCGGCTTAAGTCTTTATGGGGCCGAGGAATTGGAAGCTAGGCAGGGTGGTTACGCTTTCAATGCGGTGACAGGTCAACCCACTGCCGACTGGCCCGCCAACATGCTTGTGATCGCGGACGATGGGGGTGACCCTTATTGCGTGGACTTGAATGCGCCTCGCAGTGGCGATGGTGACGTCCCTGTGCTGGCCGGTGTGCATGGAGCGGGCCGATGGGACTTTGAATTGTTTGCTACCAGCTTTCTCGATTTTCTAAGTAAGGTGGCCCCATGACCGCCCGCTGCATCATGGTGCTGGGCACCAGCAGTGGCGCCGGCAAGAGCTGGATCGCCACCGCGCTGTGCCGCCACTACGCCAACCAGGGCCTGAAGGTGGCGCCGTTCAAGGCGCAGAACATGAGCAACAACGCGCGGGTGGTGGCGGGCGGTGTGGCTTCCTCACCCGCTGGGGGAAGGGTGGGGTGGGGGCAGCCCATGCCTGCCGGCCACGCCGCCGGCCCCTCACCCCAACCCTCTCCCCAGAGGGGCGAGGGAGCGAATGCCAAGGCGGCTTCGAGTGCCGTGCTCCCTCTCCCGCTGGCGGGAGAGGGCTGGGGTGAGGGTGGGGGCGCCGCTTCGCTGGGCGAAATCGGCAGCGCCCAGTACTTCCAGGCTCTGGCCGCGCGCGCCGAGCCCGACGTGCGCATGAACCCGTTGCTGCTCAAGCCCGAGGCCGATACGCGCAGCCAGGTGGTGCTGATGGGGCAGGTGAGCCGCGAGCTGACCGAGCTGCCCTGGCGCGCCCGCGGCGAGCGCGTGTGGCCGCACATCGCCGCCGCGCTGGACGCGCTGCGTGCCGAGAATGACGTGGTGGTGATCGAAGGCGCCGGCTCGCCCGCTGAGATCAACCTGATGGCGACCGACGTGGTCAACCTGCGCGTGGCGCGCCATGCGGATGCACGCTGCCTGCTGGTGGCCGACATCGACCGTGGCGGTGCCTTCGCGCACCTGTACGGCACCTGGGCACTGCTGCCGCCCGAAGATCGCGCGCGAATCAAGGGCTTCGTGCTCAACAAGTTCCGTGGCGACGCCGCGCTGCTGGCACCCGCGCCCGAGCAGTTGCGGCAGCTCACCGGCGTGCCCACCGTGGCCGTGGTGCCGATGCGCTTTGGGCATGGGCTGCCGGAAGAGGATGGCGTGTTCGATGAGGTTCAACACCGGGTTGAGCGTTGGGCGCTCGGCGTTCGGCGTGAACCCGAAGACACCCAGCGCCCAACGCTGAACGCTGAGCCGCAACACGTTGCCATCGTCGCCTACCCCCGCATCAGCAACCTCGACGAATTCCAGCCGCTGAAGAACGTGCCCGGCTTGCGTTTGAGCTGGGTGCGCACGCCTGCCGCGCTGCATGGCGCCGACACCGTCATCCTGCCCGGCAGCAAGGCCACGGCATCCGATCTGGCCTGGTTGCGCGCGCAGGGACTGGACGCCGCCATCGCCCAGCACGCCGCGCGCGGCGCTCGTGTGCTGGGCATTTGCGGCGGCCTGCAGATGCTGGGCGAGGCGCTAATCGACCTGCACGGCGTGGAATCGCGCGGCGCCGATGGCAACGGCCCCGGTCTGGGCCTGCTGCCGCTGGTGACGGCGTTTGATCCGCACAAGACGGTGCGGCGCACCGAGGCGCGCTTTGGCGAGGCGGTGGGCGCGTGGTCTGCGCTGTCGGGCGTGACCGCCAGCGGCTACGAAATCCACAGCGGCCAGACCGCGCAGCACCCCGCCATGGCCGCCGGGGGCGATGTGGCGCGTGAAGTCATCCCCGGCCTGGCGTGGCAGAACGCGGCGGGCAACGTGCTGGGCTGCTATCTGCATGGCCTGTTCGAGGACGCGGCGGTGCTGCGCGCGCTGTTCGGGGCGCGGGCACCGTCGCTGGATGCGGTGTTTGACGGACTGGCCGATGCGCTGGAGCGGTCTTGCGAACCCGGGGCGCTGAAGGCTCTGCTGGCATGAAGGCCGCCGTGGCGCCAGCCCCGCCTGCCACCTGGCCGGCGCGGCTGCGGTATGGCCTGATGCGCCGCCAACCCGTGCTGCTGTCGCTGGCCATGCTGGGCTTGTCGCTGCCGCTTTGGCAGGCGCGTGTCCGTCCTCCGCTGGCGGCCTGGCTGATGGATCTGGCGGTGCATTGGCAATGGCCGTACCTGATGCTGGGTACGTTGGCCGTGAGCCTGTGGCTGGCGCTGGCACCCCATGACGAGCGCCGCCACATGTGGCCGCTGCCGCTGCTGTTCGCTGCTCTGGCGGCACTGACGATGGGGGTGGCTGTGCTGCCGCGCCTGCCTGCCATGCCAGCCGATGGTGGGCCAGCGGCGGAGGCGGCGTCGATCAAGGTGGTGAGCTTCAACGTGCAGATCGACAACGCCTCGCATGCGGCCATCCTGGACTGGGTGGACGCGGCACGGCCCGACGTGCTGGCACTGCTGGAGGTCACGCCCGCCATGGCGCCGCTGGTCGATGCGCTGGCGACACGCTTTCCGCAGGCATTGAGCCGTCCTCGGGACGACCCGTTCGGGTTGGCGGTGTTTTCACGCCACCCCTGGCAGGACGCGCGCGTGGAAACGCCCGAAGGCGGCACGCCAGCCTTTTGGGCGCGCTTGCAGGCGCCGGGCGGCGACATCGGGCTGCACGTGATTCATCCCATGCCGCCAGTGTCGGCAGCCGACCGGGCAACGCGCGATGCGCTGTTCGCGCGCCTGGCCGCCGTGCCTCAAGATGGGTTGCCGCGCGTGCTGATGGGCGACTTCAACGCCACGCCCTGGAGCGCCGGGCTGCGCCGCCTGGGCGAGGGCGGCTGGGCACGGGCCAATGGCTTGCGGCCCACGTTCGCGCTGGGGCGCAGCCTGCCGATTGATCACATCCTGGCCACGCCAGCCCACTGGCGCCGTGGCGATACCGGGCTGGGGCCGTGGCTGGGCTCCGACCACCGGCCGGTGTGGGCGCGGCTGCACCGTGTGAGCACGCCGCCCGCCAACCCCCAATGAATTTCCAACCGAACCTGAAGAAAAAGCATGTCTCTGTTTGCACTTCCCCCCATTGCCGACCTGACCGACCCCGCGCTCACCGCCGCCCTGCAACACAAGATCAGCCGCAAGACGGTGCCGCATGGCGCACTGGGCCGGCTGGCGGCGCTGGCCGAGCGGCTGGGCACGATTCTGGGCACGACCGAGCCGCGCCTTGATAAGCCGCAACTGGTGGTGTTCGCCGCCGACCACGGCATTACGGCGCGCGGCGTGTCGGCCTACCCGAGCGACGTGACCTGGCAGATGGTGGGCAACTTCCTGGCCGGCGGCGCGGCGGTGAGCGTGCTGGCGCGCCAGCATGGCATCGCGCAGACGGTGGTGGACTGTGGCGTGCGGCGTGACTTCGACGCCGCGCCCGGCCTGCACATCGCCAGGATCGCGCCCGGCACCGCCGACATGAGCGCCGGTCCGGCCATGAGCGCCGCCCAGTGCGAGCAGGCCGTGAGCAACGGCATCGCGCTGGTGAAGGCGCTGCCCGGCAACGCGCTGTTGCTGGGTGAAATGGGCATTGGCAACACCTCGCCCGCCAGTTGTCTGGCCGCGCGGCTGGGCGGCATCGACGTGGCCGAGGTTACCGGTGCCGGCACCGGGCTGGACGCGGCGGGCATCGCCCGCAAGACGGCGGTGCTGCGTGAGGCGCTGGCGGTCAACGCGGGCGCGACCGAGCCGCTGGCCGTGCTGGCCGCGCTGGGCGGCTTCGAGATCGCCACCATGGTGGGCGCCGTGCTGCAGGCAGCGAGCGAGCGGCGCGTGATCGTGGTCGATGGTTTCATCGCCAGCAGCGCGGTGCTGGTGGCCAGCAAGCTGGCGCCGCACGTGCTGCAACGCTGCGTGTTCGGCCACCGCAGCGATGAGCGCGGCCACGCGCGCCTGCTGCAATGCTTAAGCGCCGAGCCGCTGATCGACATGGGCCTGCGCGTGGGCGAGGGCAGCGGCGCGGCGCTGGCCTGGCCGTTGCTGGAGTCAAGCTGCCGCATCATCAACGAGATGGCGAGCTTTGAATCAGCCGGTGTCTCGGACAAGGGGTGAAGTGAAGGCATGACATACGTTTGTCCTGAATGACGAAACTCTCAGAGGCTGTCCTCAAATTCATCGCGGTAAGCGATTGCCCCGGATCGGGTGTGCTGCAAGGCGCATTTCGCAGCCAATAGCCTGTGCTATTGGCAAGGGATGCAACGCCGCAGGGCGCCCGAGACCGGGGACAAGCACGGCGCGAGGTGTTTGGGGACAGCCTCTCAAATAGGTACCATGCACGCCGCCGCCAGCAAGGCGGACAAGGAATGAGTTGAATGAAGAAGATGTTGAAGCGAATCGGCCTGGGCTTGCTGCTGCTGATCATTGGCGCCACGGCGGCGGTGTGGTTCAGCCTGGACAAGGAGGCGCGCGGCCTGATCGCCACCATGCCGACCAACCGCGACCTGCTGTTCTGGAATCAGGAACAGCGGGATGCCGCCTTTCGCGCCCTCGACCGCCTTCCGGTACTGGCGAAGTGGCGCACGGTGGCGCCCAGCGCCCACCCGATGCCGCTGCCGCCCGGCCCGCCGCTCAAGCTGCCGCTGGACGTGGATGCCTACATGGCGGGCCAGCGCAGCGCGGCCCTGCTGATCGTGCAAGGCGGCAAGTTGCGGCTGGAGCGCTATGGCCTGGGCTTCGATGCCGACGGCCGCTGGACCAGCTTCTCGGTGGCCAAGTCGCTCACGTCCACCCTGGTCGGCGCGGCGCTGCGCGACGGCGCCATCAAGAGCATGGACGACAAGGTCAGCGACTACGTTCCGGCGCTGAAAGGATCGGCCTACGACGACGTGAGCGTGCAGCAGTTGCTCACCATGACCTCGGGCGTGCGCTGGATCGAGGAATACAACAACCCCGATTCCGACGTGGCCCGCTTCAACAACCACCGGCCCCGGCCGGGCGAAGACGCGCTGCTCAGCTACCTGCGCCAGCTGCCGCGCGCGGCGCCCGCCGGTACGCGCTGGAACTACAGCACTGGCGAGACCAACCTGATCGGCATCCTGGTCAGCCAGGCCACGGGCAAGCCGCTGGCCACGCTCTTGCAAGAGAAGATCTGGCAGCCAGCGGGCATGGCGCGACCGGCCACCTGGATTCTGAGCAAGACGGACCACGAGATCAGCGGCTGCTGCGTGCAGGCCGCGCCGCGTGACTTCGCGCGCTTCGGGCAATTCATCCTGGAGGGCGCGCGGGTGAACGGCCAGTCCATCGTGCCCGACGGCTGGCTGCAGGCGGCCACGCACAAGCAGGCCGACATCAACCGGCCCGGTCAGGGCTACGGCTACCAGTGGTGGACCTCTGACGATGGCAGCTTTGCCGCGCGCGGCATTTTTGGACAGGGCATCTTCATCGACCCGGCGCGGGCGCTGGTGATCGTCTCCAACGCCAACTGGGCTGGCGGCGCGCGCGACACCACGGCCATGGCCGCGCGTGATGCCTTCTACCGCGCGGTGCAGCAGGCCGTGGACGACGAGGCGGCTGGGCGCTGACAGCGCGCTCCCGCTCGCACCGTGAATGCCGCCATGAGTGCCGTGCGTCACTTCCTGCTGGCCCTGCAGTTCTTCACCCGCATTCCTGTCACCGGGCGGCTGGCGGCCTGGGTGGGCTACAGCCCGGCGATGCTGCAGGCCAGCAGCGCGCACTTTCCCGGCGTTGGCTGGGTGGTGGGCGGCGGGGCGGCGGTGGCGATGGCGGCGGCCCTGGCGCTGCTGCCGCACGGTCCGCTGGGCGCGCTGGTGGCCGCGCTGCTGGCCACCGCCGCCACCGCGTGGCTGACCGGCACTTTCCATGAAGATGGCCTGGCCGATACCGCCGACGGCCTGGGCGGCGGGCAGACGCGCGAGCGGGTGCTGGAGATCATGAAGGACTCGCGCATCGGCAGCTACGGCACCGTCACGCTGCTGCTGGCGCTGGGGCTGAAGGTGGCGCTGCTGGCGCTGATCGCGCAGCGCGGCGCGTGGGCCGCCGTGGTGGCGCTGCTCAGCGCTCACGCGCTGTCGCGCCTGGCGCCGCTGGTGGTGATGCGGTCGTTGCCCTACGTCAGCGATGCGGCGCGAGCCAAGTCCAAGCCCATGGCCGAGGGCGTGACGGGCATGGGTTTTCGCATCGGGTGCGCGTGGTGCGTTCCGGCGCTGGCCTTGATCTGGCAGGCGCAAGGCCCGCTGGCCTTGGGGGTGGCGCTGCTGCTCTGGGGCGCGGTGCTGGCGTGGATGCTGCGCCTGCTGGGGCGGCGCCTGCAGGGCTTTACCGGCGACACGCTGGGCGCCACGCAGCAGGTGTGCGAGCTGGCGCTGTACCTGGGCCTGGCGCTGGCCTGGCCGGCATGAGCGCCGGGCCCACGCTCTGGCTGGTGCGTCACGCGCCGGTGCTGGCTGAAGCCGGGCTGTGCTACGGCAGCGCCGACCTGCCCGCCGATGCCCAGGCGACAAGCGCGGCGGCCCAGGCACTGGCGGCCTGGCTGCCAGCCGGGCTGGCGGTGAGTGCGTCACCGCTGAGGCGGTGCGCGCATCTGGCGGGCGAGCTGCAAGCGTTGCGGCCGGATTTGGTGCCCAAGACCGATGCCCGCCTGCGCGAGCTGGATTTCGGCGCCTGGGAGGGCCTGCGCTGGGCCGACATCGCGCGTGCTGACTTCGACCGCTGGCTGGCCGACTTCGTCGATGCGCCGCCGGGGCAGGGGGGTGAGCCGGTGCGCGCGCTCATGACGCGGGTGTGCGCCGCGTGGAACGACTGGCGCGCCAGCGGCGCCGATGCGCTGTGGGTGACCCACGCCGGGGTGATGCGCGCCGCGCTGCTGCTCTCGCGTGGCGCGTGCCTGCCCGCCAGCGCGGCTGACTGGCCAGCCGACGCCATGCCCTTTGGCGGCGTGCTGGCCGTGCACGCGCCATCAGCCTATTGAGAGTTTCGTCATTCAGGACAAGCATATGCAATGCCTTCGCCTCTTCCCGTCATTGCGGCGAAGGCCGCAATCCACACGGTGTCCGTGGGTCAACACCGTGTCAAGGTGACGCCCCATGGATTGCGGCCTTCGCCGCAATGACGAGGGAATGTGAGGGGGTTCTGATGGCCCGTGCTGTCGTGATTTTTTAAAACGTCAATAGGATCAGTTGATGCGCTGGCGCAGCCGAAGGCCGGTTTTCTTGAGGATGGCGCTGGAAAACAGCACGTCATGGGCGCGCCGGGCCGGCCCCAGCAATTGCGCCAGCACCTCGGCCTGCGCCAGCACGTCGTCGCGCGTGTGGCCGTGCAGCATGGCGAACAGGTTGTAGCGCCACACGCCTGGCTTGCGCGGGCGGCGGTAGCTGTGGCTCACGGCGGGCTGGCTGCCGATGAGCTCGCCCAGGCGGTCGACCTCGGCGTCATCGACATCCCACACGCTCATGCCGTTGGCGGCGTAGCCCAGGCGGTAGTGGTTGGGCACGGCGGCGATGCGGCGCACCACGCCAGCGGCCAGCAGTTCGGACAGGCGCGCGCGCACCGCCTCGCCGGTGCTGCCCAGCATGGCGGCCACGGTGTCGTAGGGCCGTTGCACCAGCGGCAGGCCCGACTGCGTGGCGGTGACAAGCTGGCGGTCGAACTCGCTCAGCGTGGTGGGCCGCGATGCCGGTGTGTTGGCGGGCATGGCGCGGGCGGGGGCTTCGCCCACGCGCGGCGCGGCCGACAGCAGGGGCAGGTACAGGCCGACGAAATACTCGCGCTCTTTCGGGAAGGCATGCACCGGCAGGCCGGTGGCGGCCTCGATGCGGTCGCATGTGGCCCAGGCGGCCTCGGGCGTTTCGGCGGCCACCACGAACCACATGTTCAGCGTGTGCTCGCGCCGATAGTTGTGGGCGATCTCGGGCAGGGCGTTGATTTGCGCCGTCACGTCGGCGTAGCGTTCCTCGGGCACTTGCAGCGCGGCCAGGATGAACTGGCCGCCCGCGCGCTCGATGTGGAACAGCGGGCCAAAGCGCGTGAGCACGCCGGTTTTCAGCAGCCGGTGCAGGCGGTCGATGACTTGCGGCTCGGACATGCGCAGTTCGGCCCCGATGTCGGCGAACGGGCGCTCGGTGATCGGCAGGCTGTGTTGCAAACGGTCGATGAGGCGCGCGTCCTCCAGGTCGATGCCGGCGGGCAGGCGCAGCAGGTCGGCGGGGGTGTCAGGGCGCATGGAAGAACTCCTGTGAACGTTGCGCGCGCCCGGCATGAACGCCCTTGCGCGCGCAACGAGAGGCTGCGGAGCAAGCCACGCCAGCGAACGCCGTGGCCGGGGCTGCCCCGGACACTGGCGTTGTCTTCCCGGAGGGGAAAGACGTGAAGCGGCTCAAGTGGCACATCTGAAATACCGGGCACCGGTCTGCTTGAAGCGGCGGCGGCTGAACAGTGTCTGGCGCGGCTGGCCGGTCAGGCCGGCGCCGTCGATGGCGGCCTGCAGCAGGGCCAGGGTTTCGTCGCGGCTGCGGCCGTGCACCATGCAGTACAGGTTGTAGCGCCAGCCCTCGGCGCGCTCGCGGCGGTAACACAAGGTGATGCCGGGCTGTGTGGCCAGGCGCTCGCCGAAGGCGTCGACCCGTGCATCGTCGATGTCGAACACCGTCATGGCGTTGGCGCCGAAGCCGACTTCGTGGTGCCGCACCACCAGGCCGAAGCGGCGCAGCGTGCCGGCGTCGAGCCAGGCCTGGATGCGCGCCAATACGTCGGCGGTGGAGCAGCCCAGGCCACGCGCCCATTCGGCAAAGGGCTCGGGCACCAGTGGCACGCCAGCCTCAACCAGACCAGCCAGCGCATAGTCGGCGGCGTCGACGCGCGGCGGCCGGCGCTGGATGGCGCTGCCGCCCTTCGCGGGGCGATGCAGATCGAAACCGAGGTCGATGCGGTAGGGCCGCACCATCTTCAGGCGGATCACCGGCAGACCGGTTTCTGCCTCGATGGTGGCCAGCGCCTCGTCCAGCGATTCAGCACCCGTGCCGGTGATGACGAACCACAGGTTCAGCTGGTGTTCGCGTTCGTAGTTGTGGTTGACGCCGGCGTGCGCCGACACCAGCGCGGCCACGGCCTCCAGCCGCTCGGGCGGCACGGCCATGGCGCAGAGCAGGGCGGCGCCACCCACGCCAGGCGCCCACACGCCGCCGATGCGGCTGATGGCGCCGCGTGCAAGCTCGTCGGCACAAGTGCGCAGGATTTCGGCCTCGGTGCTGCCGAAGCGCTCGGCCAGCGCCTGGAAGGGGCGTTCGACCAGCGGAAAGCCACGCTGACCTTCGTTCAGCAGGCGTTCGTTCAGTCGATGCAAAGAGGTCACGTCCCGGCCTGTCATCCTGCCGCGCAGACAAGCGCGTCGAAAGGCCGCGGAGCAGGCCGTGCCAGCGAGCGCCGTGCACGGACTTGGCGATCCGGGCACCGGCGTTGCCCCCTCTCCCGCAGAAGAGGGGGGAAGGCGCGCCAGCGATTCAGGGGGGTGTGCACTAGTGTGCTGTCCCGCAAATAACTTGCATATGAAATCGCGCCTTCGCCCGCATGGCGGCGTTGCAAAGCCTCGCGATACCACCCGGTATCGCTGCGTTTTGCGCCTTGCCCTGCAAGCGAATGCATCGATTTCATTTCATGCAACTATTTGCGGGACAGCACACTAGAACCCGGTGCGCGCCGCGCGCGAGGTGAAGAAGATGCCGCTGGGCGACTTGGCGGGCAGCTCGGCCACGGTCTTGAAGCTCTGCGTGTCGACCACCACCACCTTGTGGTCGTCGCGCGCGCTGATCCACACGGCATCGCCGCGCGGCGTGAATTCCATGTGCAGCACGGCCTTGCCGGGCTTGAGGCTGTGCACGATCTGGCGCGTCTGCGTGTCGATCACTTGCACCGTGTCGTAGTCAGGCACGGCGAAGTTGACCCACACCTGGCGCCCGTCGGGACGCGCCATCACGAACACCGGCTGACCGGCTACCTTGATGCGGCCCACTTCCTTCCAGGTGTCGGTTTCGACCACCAGTACCTCGTGCCGGCCGATGGCGGGCAGATAGGCGTGCTTGCCGGCGATCGACCAGCCGCGCAGGTGCGGCATCTTGAACACGGGCAGCGGTTGCTCGCCCCGGCCATAGCCGGGCAGGATGCGCTCGACCTTGGGCTCGCGCGCCCACAGGTCCATCTTGGCCAAGCCGTCCTCGCCGAACAGGCCGGCGATGTAGGTGCGGCCATCGGGCGAGACCAGCGAGTCGTAAGGCTGCTTGCCGATGTTGGGGTATTTGGTGAGCTGCGGCTGGCGCGGATCGGCCAGGTCGGCGATCCAGATCTGGCCGGCGTCGAACAGCGAGAAGATGAAGCGGTTGCGCGGAATGTCGGCCAGGCCCACCACGCGCGAGGCCTTGCCATCGACCACGGCGGGGATGTCGGCCAGTTGCTCCAGCGTGCGGGCGTCGAACACCTTCACGCCGCCGGGCTGGTAGTTTTGCGCCACCACCAGGCTGCCGTCGGTGGAGATGGCACCGCCGATGGAGTTGCCGGCCTGCATGACGCGGCCCTCGATCAGGCCGGTGAGCAGGTTGACCTTGGTCATCGCGCCGTCGCGCCCGAACACGTAGGCGCGGCCACCGTCGCGCGAGAACACCACCGAGGCGTGCGACAGATCGCCCAGCCCGGTGATGGTGCCCAGGCGCGTGCGGGCGGTGGTGTCGAGCACGCCGATGCTGCCGCTTTCGCGCTCGATCACCAGGCCCAGGTCGCCGCTGCCGCGGCCGGGCTCGATCAGCAGCGCGGGTTTGCTGGCGCAGGCGGCCAGCGCGGTGGCGGAAGACAGCGCCAGCAGCGTGCGGCGGGAAAGGAAAGGCAGGGGGGGCAGGGCAGAGGTCATGGTGCGGTTCTGGCCGCTTCAAGCGGAAAGCCGTCTTGCAGCTGGCGCGCGATCCAGTGCGCGTCGGCTTCGGAAATCATGGTCTTCCAGCCGGGCATGGGGGTGCCGGGCCGGCCGTTGTAGATGACAGCAACCAGGCTGTCGTAGGGGAAGTCGGCCATGCGCTCGCGCGTGAGCGCGGGGCCGAGGCCACCAGTGAGCTGGATGCCGTGGCAGGAGCCGCAGTCCTGGCGCACCATGCGCACCAACTGGGTCTGGCGGGCGGCATCAACGGATTCGGTCGGGACTTCGGTTTTCAGGTCTCTTGCGTGCCCAGCCGTCGTCAAGAAGGCACAGGCAGCTATCAAAAGAGAAGCAATTCGAAGCATGAGATCAACCGGGATACTTGGAATTCGAGGGTCAGTCAGGTGGCGAACCGATGCGTGTCGGACGGGGCAATGTACCCCACGCCGCATGTCGGCGCCGCCATAAAAAAAGCCGCCACGGCCTTCAGGGGTCCGTGGCGGCTTCGGGTTCACATCAATACACGTCGTTCTGCGTGTTGTAGACGTTGAACTTGCCGGTCGGAGTGACCAGGCGTTTGTCGTTCAGCACGGTCTTGCAGGTGCGGGTCTTGTCGTCGACCACCACGATGGCGGACTGCTTGTTCTTGGCGCTCCACACCGAGAACCACACCTCGTCACCCTTCTGGTTGTACTCGGGCTGCACCACGCGCTTGGCGCCATCGTCGTCGATCTTCGCGCAGGCGGCGATGTCGATGATTTGCGGAGCCTTGCTCAGGTCGCGGATGTCGTACACCGCCACGCTCTGGCTGATCTTTGGATCGGGGTTGAGCGTGGTGTCGACCCACAGGTTGGTCGAGGTCGGGTGCGTCTTGATGAACAGCGAACCGCCGCCCTGGCCCTTGAGCGATTGCACCACTTTCCATGCATTCGCCTTGTTCTTGGCTGGGTCGGTGCCGATGATGGCGATGCTTTCGTCACCCAGGCCCGACGTTGCCCAGACGGGGCCGAACTTCGGATGCTTGAAGTTGGCGCCACGGCCCGGGTGCGGGGTCTTGCCCACCGGAATCACGGCTTCCAGCTTGCTGGTCTTGGTGTCGACCACCACGATCTTGTCGGACGCGTTGGCGGCCGTCAGGAAGTAGCGGCGGGTGGAGTCGAAGCCACCGTCGTGCAGGAACTTGGCGGAGTCGATCTGCGTGGTCTTCAGGTTTTCCAGATCGGTGTAGTCCACCATCCAGATCTTGCCGGTTTCCTTGGCGTTGACCAGGAACTCGGGCTTCTGGTGGCTGGCCACGATGGCGGCCACGCGCGGCTCGGGGTGGTATTCACCATCGACGGTCATGCCGCGGGTGGACACGATCTTGCGGGGTTTCAGCGTATCGCCGTCCATCAGCACGAACTGGGGCGGCCAGTAGGTGCCGGCGACGGCGATCTTGTCTTCCCAGCCCTTGAACTTGGAGGTTTCGACCGAACGGGCTTCCAGACCAATCTTGATCTCGGCCACGTTGTCGGGCTTTTCCATCCACAGGTCGATCAGGTTCAGACGCGCGTCGCGGCCAATCACGTACAGGTAGCGGCCCGAGGCGGACAGGCGCGAGATGTGCACCGCGTAGCCAGTCTTGACGATGTTGATGATTTCCTTGGTATCGCCGTCGATCAACGCGATCTCGCCCGCGTCACGCAGCGTGACCGAGAAGATGTTGTTGATGTTGTAGTTGTTCATCTTCTTCGTCGGACGCTTGTCGACGGGGATGTACTCCTTGCGTGTCTTTTCCATGTCTTCCATGGAGAACTCGGGCGGCGTGGGAGGGTCGTGCTGGATGTAGCGGGCCATCAGGTCGACGGTTGCCTCGTCGAAGTCACCCGAGGTCAGCCAGTTGGGCATGCCGGCGGGCGAGCCGTAGCCGATGAACACCTTCAGATAGTCGGTGCCCTTGGCGATCGTCAGGTCGGGCGTCAGCGCCTTGCCGGTAGCGCCCTTGCGCAGCACGCCGTGGCAACCGGCGCAGCGCTCGAAGTAGATTTGCCGCGCACGGTCGAACTCGGCCTGCGTCATCGGCGGGGCCTTGGGGTTGCTCGTCTGGTGCATCGGCTCGCTGGCCAGCGGAGACGGGGCACCCTGGTATTTCTGCTCGGCCGGGGTGACGCCCCCCTGGTGGCCGCCGGCGGGAGCCGAGGCCTGTTGCGCTTGCGCCAGCGTCGCGCCGATCAGCATGGCCGTGCTCAGCACAGCGGTGAGCGGGGAGAGTTTGGACTTCCTCATGGATGTTTTCATCGTGTGTTCCGTGTCACCGGAGCGGCCTTTGGAAAGAATGCCCGTTGATGGCCACTTGAATCTTTTCGGGCATCCTGATTCTTCGAGGGTGCCAGCATACCGTCCTTGACTTGGTTCAAGTCAAGTTTTTGTAACCGGCCGCCGAGAGCCTGAACTCCCGGAAGACGGCTGCATCAACACTGCGCATGCCAACGAGCACCACTGTAACCTCAGAGGCTGTCCTCAAATTCATCGCGGTAAGCGATTGCCCCGGATCGGGTGTCCTGCAAGGCGCATTACGCAGCCAATAGCTTGTGCTATTGGCAAGGAATGCAACGCCGCAGGGCGCCCGAGACCGGGGACAAGCGCGGCGCGAGGAGTTTGGGGACAGCCTCTCAGTGACCGGGCTTCATTCGATTTGGCCGATGACGCCGCGCAAAAGCACGCCGAAGACCACGATCAGCGCGCTTTGCCGCGCACCTTCCGGGTCGTGGCGGGGCGATCCGTGGCCGTGGCGCGGTGGGCGTCAACCGGCAGCCTGACTTCGGCCTTGATCTCTTTGAGCACGATGGACGAGCGCACGTGCGTCACGCCCGGCAGCTTGAACAGTTGGCCGTGCAGGAACTGCTCGTACTCGGCGATGCCGGGCACGAGCACGGTGAGGATGTAGTCGGCCTGCCCCGTGGTGGAGAGGCAGCGCACGATCTGCGGCGTGGCGGCCACGGCGCGTTCGAACTGCCGCACCAGCTCTTCGGTGTGCTGGCTCAGGTTGGTCTCGACCACCACCATCAGGTCGAGCCCCACGCGCTGGCGGTCGACCAGCGCGCTGTAGCCACGGATGACGCCCGCGGCCTCCATGTCCTTGATGCGTTTCCAGCACGGCGTGCTGGACAGCCCCACGCGCTCGGCGATTTGCTGCACGGTCTGGCGCGCGTCACGCTGCAATTCCTGCAGGATGCGGATGCTGGCGGCGTCGAGTTCAATTTTCTTGCTGTTCATATATTTGGAGAATATTTTCCTTAAATTATGGCCTGACAAGTTCGAATAAGAAGAAATTTTGCCCCGCGACAACTAAGCTGTACCCACAGGCCGAACAGCCATACAACACAGGAGACAGCATGACCCGGGCGCTTGAAACCACGGCGGTCATCCGCCGGCCAGACTATCGCTTGACCGACAACCTCTGGGCATCCAGCGGCCAGGTGTTCATGACCGGCACGCAGGCGCTGGTGCGCCTGCCGCTGATGCAGCGCTGGCGCGACCAGGCGGCCGGCCTGGACACGCGCGGCTTCGTCAGCGGCTATCGCGGCTCGCCGCTGGGCATGGTGGACCAGCAGATCTGGAAGGCCGGGCCAAAGTGGAAAGAGGCGGGCCTCGAATTCGTGCCCGCCATCAATGAAGAGCTGGCCGCCACCCAGGTGCTGGGCACGCAGCGGGTGGAAAGCGATCCCGAGAAGACCGCGGCTGCCGTGTTCGGCCTGTGGTACGGCAAGGGTCCGGGCGTGGACCGCGCGGGCGACGCGCTGAAGCACGGCAACGCCTACGGTTCGTCGCCGCATGGTGGCGTGCTGGTGGTGGCGGGCGACGACCACGGCTGCGTGTCGTCGTCGATGCCGCACCAGAGCGATCAGTTGTTCCAGGCCTTCCACATGCCCATCGTGGCGCCGGCCAACGTGGCCGAGCATCTGGAGTTCGGCCTGTACGGCTGGGCACTGTCGCGCTTTTCGGGCAACTGGGTCGGGCTGACCTCGCTGTCCGAGGTGGTGGAAAGCGGCGCCACGGTCGATCTGGACGCGATCAACGCGCGCGTGGCGGCGTGGAAAAGCGCCGACGAGGTACGCGCGGCCACGGGTTTCACGCCACCCGCGCAGGGCTTGCACTACCGCTGGCCCGATCTGCCGTCGCTACAGATCGAGGAGCGTCTGGCGCACAAGCTGCGGGCGGTGGCGGCGTTTTCCGCTATCAATTCGATCGATCGCCACGTCATCCAGTCGCCCCGGGCCACGGTGGGCATCGTTACCTGCGGCAAGGCGCACTACGACCTGATGGAGGTGCTGCGCCGGCTCGACATCGGCCACGCCATGCTGGCCGATGCCGGCGTGCGCCTGTACAAGGTGGGGCTGTCGTTTCCCGTCGAAACCACGCGCCTGCGGGCCTTCGCGCAAGGCCTGAGTGAAATCCTGGTGATCGAGGAAAAAGGCGCCGTGGTCGAAACGCAGTTGCGCGACCTTTTCTACAACGCGCCGGTGCGCCCCGTCATTGTGGGCAAGCACGATGTGCAAGGCCGCCCGCTGGTGTCGGCGCTGGGCGAGCTGCGCCCCTCGCGCCTGATTGAGCTGGCGGCGGAATGGCTGATCCGCCACTTCCCCCAGCGCTTTGCCGACCGCCGGGCGCTGGTGCGCGACTTCACGCTGCCGGAGCTGCTCTCCAACGAGTCCGACAGCGTCAAGCGCCTGCCGTACTTCTGCGCCGGCTGCCCGCACAACACCTCCACGCGCGTGCCCGAGGGCTCGACGGCGCGCGCCGGCATCGGCTGCCACTTCATGGCGAACTGGATGGACCGCGACACCGAGGGCCTGATCCAGATGGGTGGCGAGGGCGTGGACTGGGTATCGCATTCGCGCTTCACCAAAAAGCCGCACGTGTTCCAGAACTTGGGCGACGGTACCTACTACCACTCGGGCTACCTCGCCATCCGCCAGGCCGTGGCGGCCCAGGCACGCATCACTTACAAGATCCTGTTCAACGACGCCGTCGCCATGACGGGCGGCCAGCCGGTGGATGGCGTGATCAGCGTCGATGCCATCGCGCGGCAGGTGGAGAGCGAGGGCGTGAAAAAGGTGGTGGTGCTGTCCGACGACATCGGCAAGTACGACGGCATCAAGGCCCGTTTTCCGCAAGGCACCGAATTCCATGACCGCGACGCGCTCGACCGCGTGCAACGCGAGCTGCGCCAGATCGACGGCGTCACCGTGCTCATCTACGAGCAGACCTGCGCCGCCGAAAAGCGCCGCCGCCGCAAGAAGGGCGAGCTGCACGACCCGGCCAAGCGCCTGTTCATCCACGAAGCCGTGTGCGAAGGCTGCGGCGACTGCGGCGTGCAGAGCAATTGCGTGGCCGTGCTGCCGCACGAAACAGCGCTGGGCCGCAAGCGCAAGATCGACCAGACCGCCTGCAACAAGGACTATTCCTGCGCCAAGGGTTTTTGCCCCAGCTTCGTCGGCGTGACGGGCGGCGCGCTGCGCAAGAAGGCCGGCGCGCTGTCCGGCAGCCGCATTGGCGAGAGCGGGCAGAACGCCTTCACGCGGCTGGTCGCCAGCCTGCCCGAGCCGGCGCCGCACGCCTGGACCGGCCCGTACGACCTGCTGGTCACCGGCGTGGGCGGCACCGGCGTGGTGACGGTGGGCGCGGTCATCGCCATGGCCGCGCATCTGGAGGGCAAGTCGGCCAGCGTGCTCGACTTCATGGGCTTCGCGCAAAAGGGCGGGGCGGTGATGAGTTTCGTGCGCCTGGCCGACGTGCCCGAGCGCCTGAACCAGGTGCGCATCGACACCCAGCAGGCCGACGCCGTGCTGGCCTGCGACACCGTGGTGGCCGCGCAGCCCGAGGCGCTGGGCACCGTGCGCCATGGCCGCACCCGCATCCTGGCGAACGTGCACGAAACGCCGGTGGCCGAATCGCTGAAGAACCCCGACGCCAGCCTGAAGACCGACGGGCTGCTCGCCAAGCTGCGCTTCGCAGCTGGCGCAAGCCAGGTGGAAACCTTCGACGCGCAGCGGCTGGCCGAGGATTTTCTGGGCGACACCATCACCGCCAACATCGTCGCCATGGGCTACGCGTGGCAGTGCGGGCTGGTGCCGGTGGGCCTGGCGGCGGTGCAGCGCGCCATCGAACTCAACGGCGTGGCCGTGCCGGCCAACCGGTCCGCGTTTTCGCTGGGCCGCCTGGCCGCGGCCGACCCAGGCGCCTGCGCGGCGCTGCTGGGCGGCGCGGGGCGGGCCGCGCAGGCCCACGATGGCACGCTGGATGCGCTGATCACCCACGCCATGAGCCAGCTCACCCAGTACCAGAACGCGGCCTGGGCCGAGCGCTACGCGGCGCTGGTGCGCCAGGCCCACCAGCGCGAGCAGGCCGTGGCGCCCGGCAGCGAGGCCTTTACCCGCGCCGTGGCCCTGTCGTTGCGCAAGCTGATGACTTACAAGGACGAGTACGAGGTCGCGCGCCTGTACGCCGACCCGGTGTTCCGCCAGGCGCTGGATCAGCAGTTCGAGGGCGATGTGAAGCTCAGCTTCTACATGGCGCCGCCGCTGCTCAGCCGCGCGAAGAACGGCCAGCCGCCGAAGAAAATCGAACTGGGCGCCTGGCTGCTGCCCGCCATGCGCTGGCTGGCGAAGGGCAAATCATTGCGCGGCACGGCGTTCGACATCTTCGGCCACACCGACGAGCGCCGCATGGAGCGCGAACTCATCGCGCAGTACGAGGCGCGCATCCGCGAACTGCTGCCGCTGCTGACGGCGGACAAACTCCAGCTCGCCACCGACGTGGCCGCCGTGCCGATGACGATGCGTGGCTTTGGCCACGTCAAGCAGGCCGCCGTGGTGCTGGCGCGCTTGCGCGAGGCCGAACTGCTGCACCGCTTCGACGCCACGCGCTACCCGGCGCCGCCGCGCCAGCCACGGGCGGGGCAGATCAAGGGCATACCGATTGCTGCGGCAGCGCCTGGAGTGCCGGTGTCACCACGGGTAGATTGATGCCGTTTTTATTGGGAGTTTCGTAATTCAGGACAAGCCTATGTCATGCCTTCACCTCATCCCGTCATTGCGGCGAAGGCCGCAATCCACGCGGTGTCCGCGGGTCAACACCGTGTCAAGGTGACGCCCCATGGATTGCGGCCTTCGCCGCAATGACGAGGGAATGTGAGGGGTTTTTTCTGATGGCCCGCGCTGTCGTGATTTTTGAAAACCTCTCAAGAAAACGTTTTGTCAGTCATTGATTTTCTTCAGGTGCACCGGCCCTGTTGGCAGGGTTGGGCTGCTCAATAGGTTCAAGAAGATCACCGCATGGCACACCATTTCCTTGCCGTGGAAACGCAGCGGGGCTATTCGTCATGCCGAGCCATTTCGAAAGCGAATGCGCGGGAGTGCATGCCGTTTTCTTGCTGAAAGCTATGATAAAAATAGCTGATCAGTCAATATTCAAAAGGGTTGGGAACCATTTTTCCTAGAATGCTTCCCATGGCGGGGCCGGTGCCTGTCGTCACGGCGTCACGGCGATGGCGCATGATGCCCGGCCTTGGCCGGAGCCGGCGCGTGATTCATGGAGATCAGTATTTTGGAGTTTCAATCCCTTTCCTGGACGCAGCCCTGGGTGCAGGCTGCCTTTGGCCTGACGGGTCTGCTGGTGCTGGCCTGGCTGCTGCAGTTGTTGACGCAGTTGGTGCTGATGCGGGGCGTGGCCCGGCTGGGCCTGGCGGCCGGAGTGAAGGGGCTGGCCGCCGTGCTGCTGAATCGCACGGTGTTGCGCCGGGCGGTGCAAATCGTGCCGCCGCTGGTGCTGCTGCTGGGGCTACGCCTGGTGCCGCATCTGCCCAAGGCGGTGGCGACGGTGATCGAGAACGTGGCCACCGCGCTGGTCGTACTGTTTATCGCGCGCGCGCTGTTCAAGATGTTCGACGTGGCGCTGAAGCTGCACGACACCGAGGCCGCGCTGCACAACCGCGCGCGCTCACGCTCGATCAAGGCGTACATCCAGATGGGGCAACTGGTGGTGGGCATTGCCGCCGTCGTCATCATGATCGCGGCGCTGGCCGACAAGTCGCCGCTGATCGTGCTGTCGGGCTTTGGCGCCATGTCGGCGGTGCTGATGCTGGTGTTTCAGGACATCATCAAATCCTTCGTGGCGGGCCTGCAGATCGAGGGCAACGACATGATGCGCGTGGGCGACTGGATCGAGGTGCCGCAAGCCGGAGCCGACGGCGCGGTGATCGACATCGCGCTGAACACCGTCAAGGTGCAGAACTGGGACAAGACCATCGTCACCATTCCTACCTGGAAGCTGATCAGCGAGAGCTTCAAGAACTGGCGCGGCATGCAGGAGTCGGGCGGGCGGCGCATCAAGCGCACGTTGATGATCGACGCCGGCTCGATCCACTTTCTTTCCGATGAGCAGATCGAGCGGCTGGGCCACATCAAGCTGATCGCCGACTATGTGAAGGAAAAGGCCGACGCGGTGAAAATTTCGCGCGCCATGAAGCTGCGTGAATTGGGTGACGTGCTGGGCCGCGTACCCGCCAACCAGCGCCGGCTGACCAATATCGGCACCTTCCGCGCCTATGTGCTGGCCTACCTGCAGGCCAACAGCGGCATCCACCCCGACATGACGCTGATGGTGCGCATGCTGCAGCCCACGCCCGAGGGCGTGCCGCTGGAGCTGTACTGCTTCACCAACACCACGGCCTGGGTCGATTACGAGGCGATCCAGAGCGACATCTTCGACCACCTGCTGGCTATCCTGCCGGAGTTCGGGCTGCGCACCTTCCAGGCGCCGGGCGGGGCCGACATGCGCGCGCTGGGGGATGTGCGCGCGTTGTCCGGAGTGGGGGGACTCAAGGAATATTCATGAACATGAAAAACATCTTTGGCGCCAGAAAAACCAACGCCAGAAGCTATTGCATTGATAGCTTAATCTCCCGTCAAATCGTTATCGTCCGTTTTTCGGCCCTGCGCGCCGCATTCGCCACGCTTTTGCTGGCCCCCGTGGCGGCTGACGCCGGGGCGCAGCAAATCGGCGACGTGAGCACTGCTTTCCAGCTGCTCGGCCCCAACCACAAGATCGTCGTCGAGGCCTATGACGACCCGCTGGTCAAGGGCGTGACCTGCTACGTCTCGCGGGCGCGTACTGGCGGCATCAAGGGCGGGCTGGGCCTGGCCGAAGACCGCGCCGAGGCCTCGATCGCCTGCCGCCAGGTTGGGCCGGTCAGCTTTGGCGGGCCGCTGCGGCAAGAAGACGAGGTGTTCTCCGAGCGCATGTCGGTGCTGTTCAAGCGCCTGCGCGTGGTGCGCATGGTCGATGCGCCGCGCAACACGCTGGTGTACCTGACCTACTCCGAGAAGCTGATCGACGGCTCGCCCCAGAACAGCATCACCGCCGTGCCCATCGACCGGGCGACGCCGATTCCGGTCAAGCCCTGATCGCTGCTTCGCGCTCAGGAGGAATGGCCATTTGCGCTGCGAGGCATGCCGTGCGCCACGGGCATCAACGGAGCAGGCATCCACCTGATATTCCGTTGTGGATCGCAGATGCCTGAAATCTGTTGTGGGAGCGGCCTTGGCCGCGATAGGGCGCGCCTTCACTCGGAACGCCACATCGCGGGCAAGCCCGCTCCCACCAGCGCGCGGTCCGTTGCGGCGCACTGACGAAATCATCTGTTTGCTTTCGGCGCCATGTCAAGGCGGTTGCGCTCGCCCTTCAATCAATCGCCCAGCACCACACCCTCGCGCCGTGGGTCGGCGCCGCCCAGCCACATTGTTTTGCCGTGCACGTTGGCGCGGGTGATGGCCTGCAGGCCGCTGGTCATGTTTATTTCGCGTACCTCGGCGCCGCGCGTGCGCAGGGCTTCGACGGTGGCGGGCGGAAATTTCCTTTCTTCCAGCAGGCTGGGGCCGTTCAGGCTGCCAAAGTTGGGCAGGTTGATGGCCTGCTGCGGCGTCAGGCCCCAGTTCAGCACGCCGTGCAGCGTCTTGGCGGTGTAGTGGATGATGAGCGCGCCGCCGGGACTGCCGCCGCTCATCAGCAGCGGGCCGCGCGAGCCGTCGGCGTTTTTCTCGAACACCAGCGTGGGCGCCATCGACGAGCGCGGGCGCTTGCCGGGCTGCACGCGGTTGGCGATCGGCTGGCCGTCGGCGCCGGTGGGCGTGAAGCTGAAGTCGGTCAGCTCGTTGTTCAGCAGAAAACCTTTCACCATCTGGCGCGCGCCGAAGGCGTCTTCGATGGTGGTGGTTATCGCCAGCGCGTTGCCGAAGGCATCGACGATGCTGATGTGGCTGGTGCCGTATTCGGGCTGGTTGGGCATGGGCGCAAAACTGGTTTTCACGGCGCCGGGCTGGCCGGGCTGTGCCACCTTCAGGCTCTGCGCGCCGATGAGTGCGGCGCGGCTTTTCAGGTAGGCAGGGTCGAGCAGGCTCATCCAGCTGCCGGCGGGTGGCTGCACGAAGTCGGGGTCGGCCACGTACTGCGCGCGGTCGGCAAAGGCCAGGCGCGCCGCTTCGGTGTAGTAGTGCAGCCAGTCGGCGGTGGGCAGGCCGGCAGCGTCCAGCTTCATCGCAGCGGCGGGCGTCTGCGCCAGGATGCCGAGGATCTGGCCGATGGCGATGGCCCCGGACGAGGGCGGCGGGAAGCCGCACACTTCCACCGTCTTGCCCGCCGCGGTCAGGTCGTGGCACAGGGGGGCGCGGCGCTTGGGTTGGTAATTGGCCAGGTCGGCCAGCGTCATCCTGCCCGGGTTGGAGGGGTGGCCGTTGACCTTGTCGACGATGGCCTGCGCCACCGGGCCTTGCAGCAGCGCCGCCGAACCGCGCGCGGCGATACCGCGCAGCACCTCGGCCAGTTCGGGGTTCTTCAGCACGTGGCCCACGGGCCAGGGCTTGCCGCCGGTGTCGTAGAAATACTTCGCGGCCACCGGGTCCTTGATCAGGTGCTTCTCGTTCGCCAGCATGGTGGCCAGGCGCGGGCTGACCTGAAAGCCCTGTTCGGCCAGCTGGATCGCCGGCTGGATGAGCTGCGCCCACGGCAGGCGGCCATGCGCCCGGTGTGCCTGCTCTAGCATGCGCACCGTGCCCGGCACGCCGACCGAGCGGCCGCCGACCACGCCGTCGTAGAAGGGCATGGGCTTGCCGTCGGCGTTCAGAAACAGTTTTTCATCGGCGGCGGCGGGCGCGGTTTCGCGGCCGTCCCAGGCCGTCACGTCGCGGCCTTTGGCGTGCAGCAGAAAGGCGCCGCCGCCGATGCCGCTGGACTGCGGCTCGACCAGGCTCAACACCATCTGCACGGCAATGGCCGCGTCGATGGCGCTGCCGCCGGCCTTCAGCACCTGGTAGCCGGCATCGGTGGCCAGCGGGTTGGCGGCGGCGACGGCGAACTTCTCCGTGGCCCAGCCGGGCTTGTCGGTCCAGCCCGAGCCGCCTTCGGGCGTGATCGGCGCGGCTGGCGGTGGCGTGTAGCGGAAGTTGCCGCTGTTGGCGCAACCGGTCAGCAGGGCGGCAGCGGCGAGGGCGCTCAAGGCGAACAGGCGGGGCGCGGGCATGGGCATGGGATGTCTCCTCTTGTGGTTCGAAAGAGGTTCATCCTAACCCGATTGGGCATCTGCGGCTCGAATTGGATGTAAGCTGAATGGGCCGCCAACGCTTGCTGGACAAGCGTTGGCAGCTATATAAGTAGTAGCTTATTGGTGGTATCCAGACTTCACTGGGCGGCTGCCTTCGGTCGGCGTGTCTTGGGCAGCGGCAGGGCGCTGGCGGTGGCTATGACGGCAGCACACAGCGCATCGCGGTCATCCCAGCGGTCGGCGCTCAGCAGATAGTGCGGCGTGGTGACCCAGTGGTAGGGCGTGCCCAACACGGGCTGCCCCAGCACGGCACGGCCCGCGTCGGTGGGTTTCAGGAAAAGCTGGTCGTTGCAGACGAAGCCGACCGAACGGCCATCGACATACAGGCAGTATTCGCCGAAGGTCTTGCTCACGCGCACGCTGGGCAGGCCAGCCAGCTGGTCCAGCAGGAACTGCAGGGTCTCCGGTCGCGTGGGCATGCGGGGCGATGGCTACGTTATTGATAGTTGACTGCGCTGTATGAAAGCCGGATTCAAGAGCAAACGATCTGAAATTCTTGCCTGTCAAGCGCGAGAAGCTATGAATTGCATAGTGAATTCATGCCCCGGCCTTGTGGCGAGCCTTGCGCGGCTTGGGCAGCGGTAGCGCCTGGGCCGTGGCAGTCAGCAGGTCGCACAGTGCTTCG
The DNA here is from genome assembly GCA_030538085.1 of Pseudomonadota bacterium. GTDB lineage: Bacteria > Pseudomonadota > Gammaproteobacteria > Burkholderiales > Burkholderiaceae_C > Ottowia. The sequence goes on from JAUNUR010000035.1 coordinate 31,206, forward strand.
CGGTCTTCCCATTCGTCGGGCCGCAGCAGAAAGTAATCCTTGGCGCCGGGGTAGGGTTGGCCGTAGACCGGCTGCGCCAGCAAGGCGCGGCCCACATCGGTGACCTTCACGAACAGCTGGTCGTCGCACACGAAGGCGGTCGGCTTGTCATCCAGGTAGACGCAGTACTCGCCGAACATGCGCCGGGTGCGCACGGCGGGCAGCGCCCCGATCTGGTCGAGCAGGAAAGCCAGCGTTTCGGGGCGCGTGGACATGGCTGGATTGCTTCTCGTGGGAGCGGGCTTGCCCGCGATGGGCGTCATGATCAAGGAAACGCCCCATCGCGGGCAAGCCCGCTCCCACACAACCGGTGGTGGTGGTTTACTTCGGCGCCATGCGGATCGCGCCGTCCAGCCGGATCACCTCGCCGTTCAGCATGTCGTTCTCGATGATGTGCTTCACCAGCTTGGCGTAGTCCTCGGGCTTGCCCAGGCGGCTGGGGAAGGGCACCATGGCCGCCAGCGCGTCCTGCACTTCCTGCGGCATGCCCATCAGCATGGGTGTGCCGAAGATGCCGGGGGCGATCGTCATGTTGCGGATGCCGTTGCGGCTCAGGTCGCGGGCGATGGGCAGCGTCATGCCCACCACGCCGCCCTTGCTGGCGGCGTACGCTGCCTGGCCGATCTGGCCGTCGTAGGCGGCTACGCTGGCGGTGCTGATCAGCACTCCGCGCTCGCCGGTGCTTTCCGGTTCGTTCTTGCACATGGCGTCTGCGGCCAGGCGGATCATGTTGAAGGTGCCGACCAGGTTGACCATGATGGTTCTGGTGTACACGTCCAGCTTGTGCGGACCGTTCTTGCCCACCGTTTTCTCGGCTGGCGCGATGCCGGCGCAATTGACCAGGCCCATGAGCTTACCCAGCGATGTGGCCTTGGCCACCACGGCCTGACCATCGGCCTCGCTGCTGACGTCGCACTTCACGAAGCTGCCGCCGATGTCCTTGGCCACGGCTTCGCCCTTCTCAACCTGCATGTCGGCGATGACCACCTTGGCGCCTTCGGCCACCAGCATGCGCGCCGTGCCTTCACCCAGGCCCGATGCGCCGCCGGTGACGATGAAAACCTTGTCCTTGATCTGCATGAATGCTCCTTGTGTGGTGTGGATATGACCGCATTATTCAGCGGTTTCGCGGGTTTCGAATTCCAGCAAAAAGCCCGCCATGGGCGGGCTTGGAAAGCGCGCGCCACAAGCGGGCGCGCGGCAGGTGCGTGGGCACGTTTTCAGGGTACGTCGCGGCGTGGCGAGCCGACGTAGAGCTGGCGCGGACGGCCGATCTTGTATTCGGGATCGCCAATCATCTCGTTCAGTTGCGCGATCCAGCCCACGGTGCGGGCCAGGGCGAAGATGCCGGTGAACAGGTTCACCGGAACCCCGATGGCGCGCTGCACGATGCCGGAGTAGAAGTCGACGTTGGGATACAGCTTGCGCGAGACGAAGTATTCGTCTTCCAGGGCGATCTTCTCCAGCGCCTTGGCCAGGGCGAACAACGGGTCGTTTTCCAGGCCCAGCTCGGCCAGCACCTCGTTGGTGGTTTCCTGCATCAGCTTGGCGCGCGGGTCGTAGTTCTTGTAGACGCGGTGGCCAAAGCCCATCAGGCGCACGCCCGAGTTCTTGTCCTTCACCTTCTCCATGAATTCGCCGACCTTGGCCACGCCACCCATCTTCTGGATGTCTTCCAGCATGTTCAGGCAGGCCTCGTTGGCGCCACCGTGGGCCGGGCCCCACAGACAGGCCACGCCGGCGGCGATGGCGGCGAACGGGTTGGTGCCCGAGCTGCCGCACAGGCGCACGGTGGAGGTGGAGGCGTTCTGCTCGTGGTCGGCGTG
>JAUNUR010000036.1:0-27369 GCA_030538085.1 Pseudomonadota bacterium
TGTTAAGCGTTAAGCGTTAAGCGTTGATTATCAAAACAATAGCTCTTTGCGCTCGTCAACAAACGATTTCAAGCTCTTTTCTTCTGAAATCATTGCTCATAAAGCGTACCCCACTATCAATAAAAGAGCGTCGTGCTTTCACGCTCAACGCCCAACGCTGAACGCCCAACCTCTTCATCTCACCACCCGGCACGCCTTGCCGCTGCGCCCGCGCGGTACCTTGCAGCCAAGCTCGCCCAGCACCTGGATGGGCGCGGCGCCCTGTGACTGGGCGAAATGCTGCAGCGCGTCGCGGCAGCGGGCCAGGGCAGCTTCGGCGGCCTCGCCTTGCTGCGGCAAGCGCAGCACCAGCGTACCCGGGCCTTTTTGCTGCAACTGAAAGTCGAACACGCCGCCCTCTTCTTCCACCACGGTGCACAGCGCCAGTGGCAGCAGGCTCACCTTCTGGCCCTTGCGCTGGCTGGGCACCCGCAGCACGTCGTCACGGCGGCCCTGTACCTCGATCACCGGCAGGGCCGAACCGCAGCCGCAGCGCTGGCCGGTGAAGGTGATCTGGTCGCCCAGGTCGTAGCGGATCAGCGGCTGCACCAGGTTGGCCAGGTTGGTCAGCAGCACGCCGTGCGAACGCACGCCGGTCGGCAACGGCCGCTGCTTCTCGTCCACCGGCTCCAGCAGCACCCAGTCCTCGTTCAGGTGCAGGTGGCCGCGCCCGCATTCCCAGGCCATGGCCAGGCACTCGGACGTGCCGTAGCTGTTGCGCACCGGGGCGTCAAACACCCGCGTCAGGCGCTGGCGCACCGCCTGGCCCAGCGTTTCGCCGCCGGTCAGCACGCAACGTGGCGCGATGCGCAGGCGACCTGCCTCGGCCTCATCGGCCAGCAGGGCCGCCGCCGTGGGGTAGGTGGCCAGCACGGTGGGCTGAAAATCGTTCAACGCCGCCACCAGCTCATCCAGCGGTTGCAGCAGGCTGAAGCTCCGCGCCGCCTTGCCCAGCCAGGGATTGATGCGGCGCAGCCGCTCGAAACTGACGACGCTGGCGAAATGCCCGCCCGTGGCCGCGACCAGCGCCGTGCGGTCGCTGACACCCATCACGTCGAACGCCGCGAACAGCCCCAGCAGACCGCGCCCGCCACGCGCTGGCGGGCGGTGGCGCACGGCCTCCAGCGCGTCATACACGGCCATGGCCTGGGCGTCCTGCACGAAAATGCCCGGCTGCCCGCTGGTGCCCGAGCTTTCCCACACCACGTAGCGGTCCAGCCAGGGTTCGGCGGCGCGCGCCGGCTCGGCCACGAAGTCGCGCAACTCGTGCAGCTTCAGGGCGGGGTCGGTCACCCAGTCGTCGAAGCGCGCCATCAGCTCCTGCCGGGTCACCGGCGCCATGCGCGCCAGATCGGACAAGCGCAGCAGGCCGCTGCCCAGCCGCTCGCGGTACACCGGCGCGGCGCGCGCGGCCTCCAGCAGGCGCAGCACGCGCTGCTGCTGGCGCTGGCCGATCAGCGACGGCGGCGCATGGCTGGCGGCCACCACGTCCAGCAGCGCGGCCTGCAGGTGCATGGGGTTGAAAACGGCGCTCATTGGCGGCCTGCCGCGCATGCGGCGTGTTCGTGCGGTGGCGTGGCGGCGATGATGTGCTTCATCGTTGTCTCCTGTACGTGCGGCCTGTTCCGCGGCGGCGGGCGGCTTTAGAGCCTGTTCCAAGTCTCCTCGCGGGTGCCTGAGACATTGGTCACGCAAAGCCGGGTTTTGGGCTCATCTTCAGGCTCCGTGCCCAATTTGCCTTGATACCAATCAACCGATGCGCGATGACGCAGGCTATTCTGCGGGGATCAACTCCGCACCATGTGTGTTTCCGTGTCATGACCGTGCCACGCGCCGCGCGCAGCATGCGGATACAGCTTCCTTTTTGTTCTCTTTTCACAGCCGCTCCATGGACCGCCACACTCCCTCCATTGCCCGCGCCGATCGCGCCGCCAGCCGCCATGCGCAAGCCGCCCTGGCCGCCAATGCCGAAACCCCCACCCGCAAGCTCGACCGCCTGGTGCAAAGCGCCGCCGCGCCCGCGGCCGCCAACCTGTCGCCCATCGCGCTGGGCCTGGCCTTCGCCGACTGGGCCTTACACCTGGCCGCCTCGCCCGGCCGCCAGATGGAACTGGCGGTGCTGGCCGCGCAGCTGGCCACCGACACCACCCAGTCGCGCGACGGCAGCAGCGACGGCAGCCTGCAGGACGACGACGCCCGCTTTCGCGCCGAGGAATGGTCGCAGTGGCCGTTCAACCAGTGGCGCGCCGCCTTCCGCAATGCCGAGACCTTCTGGCGCCACGCCGCGCAGGTGCCCGGCGTGACCGAGCACCACACCAAGATGGTCGACTTCTTCGCCCGTCAGTACCTGGACATGATGTCGCCGGCCAACCGCCTGCTGACCAATCCGGTGGTGCTCAACAAGACGATTGAAACCCGTGGCGCCGCCCTGGTCCAGGGCTGGCGCAACTGGCTGGCCGACACCACCGGCGTGCCAACGGCCGAGGACCTGGCCCAGCGCGGGCGCTTCGTGGTGGGCGGCAACGTGGCCACCACGCCCGGCAAGGTGGTGTTCCGCAACCACCTGATTGAGCTGATTCGCTACGCGCCGCAGACCGACAAGGTGCACCCAGAGCCCGTGCTCATCGTGCCCTCGTGGATCATGAAGTACTACATCCTCGATCTGTCGCCGCACAACTCGATGGCGCGCTACCTGGTCAGCCAGGGCCACACGGTGTACATGGTGTCGTGGCGCAACCCCGACGAGTCCGACCGCGACCTGACCATGGACGACTACGTGGAAATGGGCGTGCTCGACGCCATCGGCGCCGTGGGCGATGACGCGGGCCAGCGCCCCCTTCACGCCATGGGCTACTGCCTGGGCGGCACCTTCCTGGCCATGGCCGCCGCCGGCCTGTCGCGCCGCAAGGGCGTGGCCGGCTTCGAGCACCTGCCCGAGCTGAAAACGCTGACCCTGCTGGCCGCTCAGGTGGACTTCTCGGAGCCGGGCGAGCTGGGCCTGTTCATCGACGAAAGCCAGGTCAACCTGCTCGACCACATGACCACCGGCCAGGGCTTCTTGTCGGGCAAGCAAATGGGCGGCTCGTTCCAGTTCCTGCACTCGCGCGATCTGGTGTGGTCGCGCCAGATGCGCGAATACCTGATGGGCGAGCGCGACCAGGACAACGACCTGATGGCCTGGAACGCCGACACCACCCGCCTGCCCGCGCGCATGCACCACGAATACCTGGTGGCGCTGTACATGCGCAATGCGCTGGCCAGCGGCCGCTTCCTGGTGGGCGGGCAGCCCGTGTCGCTGAACGACCTGCGCCTGCCCGTGTTCGCGGTCGGCACGCAGCGCGACCACGTCTCGCCATGGAAGTCGGTGTACAAGCTGCACCACCTCACGGACACCGAAATCACCTTCGTGCTGTGCAGTGGCGGCCACAACGCGGGCATCATCTCCGAGCCCGGGCGCGCCAACCGCCGCTACCAGATCGCCACCCGCCCCGACCGCGGCCCCTGGGAAAGCGCCCAGGAGTGGGCACGCAAGGCCGAGAAAGTCGAAGGCTCGTGGTGGCCGGCATGGCAGGGCTGGCTGGCCGCGCATTCGTCCACGCCGGTCAAGGCCAAGCCCATTCCTGCCAGCCGCGCCCTGTGCGACGCGCCCGGCGAATACGTGATGCAGCGCTACCCGGGCGACTGAACGCCCGGCCATGGCGCGGCCACCGCGCCATGGATTCATCAAGCTGCCATCACCGCAGGGCAGCATGGAAGTCCCGAGTCACCCACGCACCGAAGGATTTCCTGCATGCGCCTGCACCGCCGCCGCTTCATCCAATCCGCCTCGCTGCTGAGCGCCCCGCTGGTCACCGCCCCTGCCTGGGCGCAGGCGCCCGCCGTCATCACCCGCGACGGCCAGCGTCCGCGAATGCCGCATGGCGTGCAAAGCGGCGACGCCACGGCCGACAGCGCCATCGTCTGGACACGCGCCGACCGCCCGGCCCGCCTGTGGGTGGAATGGGCCAGCACCGCCAGCTTCGCCAACGCGCAGCGCGTGCGCGGGCCGTTTCTGCTCGAATCGAGCGACTTCACCGGCCGCGTGGACCTGAGCGGCCTGCCGCCGGGGCAGGACATCTTCTACCGCGTGGTGCTGCAAGACCTGCACAACGAGCGCGTGCTCTCCGAACCCGTGGCCGGCCACCTGCGCCTGGCTCAGCCCTGGCATGCCGAGCGCCCGCGCCCGTTGCGTCTGGTGTGGAGCGGCGACACCGCTGGCCAGGGCTTCGGCATCAACGAAAGCTGGGGCGGCATGAAAATCTACGAGCAGATGCGCGCCGTCAATCCCGACTTCTTCATCCACAGCGGCGATACCGTGTACGCCGACGGCCCGATCCCGACCGAAGTGAAGCTGCCCGACGGCCAGGTGTGGCGCAACCTGACCACGCCCGAGGTGGGCAAGGTGGCCGAGACGTTGGATGAATTCCGCGGCCGCTACCGCTACAACCTGATGGACGCGCACGTGCGGCGCTTTGGCAGCGAGGTGGCGCAAATCTGGCAGTGGGACGACCACGAAGTCACCAACAACTGGTCCGACAGCAAGAGCGTGCTGGAAGACAAGCGCTATACCGAGAAGAACATTCCCCTGCTGGTGGGCCGCGCCACGCGCGCCTTTCTCGACTACGCGCCGCTGCGCCCCCACCACGCGGGCGAGTCCGAACGCATCTACCGCCACATCCCGCAAGGGCCGCTGGCCGACGTGTTCGTCATCGACATGCGCAGCTACCGCGGCCCCAACACCGCCAACATGCAGACGGCGGAGGGCGCCGACACCGAATTCCTGGGCCGCGCGCAGGTGGACTGGCTGATCGACGGCTTGCGGCGCAGCAAGGCGGTGTGGAAGATCATCGCCGCCGACATGCCCATCGGCCTGCAAGTGGGCGACGGCAAGACCGCCGAGGGCCTGAACCGCTGGGAGGCCATGGCCAACGGCGACGACGGCCCGCCCAAGGGCCGCGAGCTGGAAATCGCCCGCCTGCTGCGTGCCATCAAGCAGGCGGGCGTGAAAAACGTGGTGTGGCTCACCGCCGACGTGCACTACACCGCCGCGCACTACTACGACCCGCGCAAGGCGCAGTTCACTGACTTCGATGGTTTCTGGGAATTCGTCTCCGGCCCGCTGAACGCCGGCAGCTTTGGCCCCAACAAGCCGGACGCCACCTTCGGCCTGCAAGTGGTCTGGGAAAAAGGGCCTGCCGAGCAGAACACCTCGCCCTTCGCCGGCTTGCAGTTCTTCGGCCAGGTGGACATCGACCCCAAGACCCGCGCCATGACGGTGGCGCTGAAAGACCTGACCGGCGCCACGCTGTACAGCAAGGAATTGCCGGCGGCCTGATACCGCTTTGCGGTCGGCCTACTGGGAATTTCGTCATTCCGGCGAAGGCCGGAATCCAGACAGCGTGTGCGAGGAAACATGGATCCCTGCCTTCGCCGGGATGACGATGATTGGCGTCTTGAAATGGAGTTGGAATCAGATACCGCGTGTAGCAGCGGCCTTGGCCACGATGGCGACTGAGTGGCTGTTCAACGGCTTATCGCGGGCAAGCCCGCTCCCTCAAAAACCGCAAGCAAGATTTACAGCAAGCGCCCATCGTCACCCAGCGCCTGGTCCAGCCGGCCAAGCAGGGCGCCCAGGGTGGCCTGCTCGGCCACGCTCAGACCGGGGTGAGGTTTTGATGCGGCGGTGGCGTCGACGGCGGGCGGGCGCTGCGGTTCGGCCAGCTCGAACGCCATGTTCAGCGCCGCCAGCACGGCGATGCGGTCGCGCGCCCTGATCTTGCCAGCATCGCGGATCTTGCACATCGCGGCGTCCACTTTCTGCACGGCTTCGCGCAGGCGGTCCTCGCCGCCCTCGGGACAGCCCAGCAGATAGCCCTGCCCCATGATCTTGACTTCGATCTGCTTCATCAGGCGCCCTCCTTGTCGCCCTCGGGCGCATCCGGCGCCAGCACACCGGCGGCGGCGGGCAGGCGGTCGATCAGCGAATCAACCCGCGCGCGCGCCGCCATCAGGCGCGATTTCAGGCTGTCACGTTCGTGCGTCAACGCCTGCACCTGCTGCGCGAGCAACTCGTTGGTGCGGCGCAGTTCGTCGTGGCGCACAAGCAGCCGCTCGACGCGCTCGGCAATCTGTTCGATCAGGGGCGGATTCGTCATCGGGGCGCACTCGGGGGTCAGGATAGCCCTTGGATTGTAGGCCGCGTCCCACGCGGCAGCCGTACAATCGCCGGCGTTGGTGCTCGCGCGCCGTGACTCTCACGGCCGCAGTTCAACGGGAAGCAGGAGGGCCGTCCGGCCAACGGATAAGCCTAACCTGCGCTGCCCCCGCAACGGTAAGCGGACGGCGCCCTGATTCATCTCGGGCGCCGGCTCTGGCCTCACACCGCCACTGGTTCATCGACACGATGCCGGGAAGGCGAGGCGACCACGGAGCAACCACCGCCAGCCCGGATACCGGCCAACGAGGAGGATCGCGCATCGCCTGAAACAAAAAAAGGCGGCGCGGGCCATTTTTGCCCCAGACGCTGGCGGGGAAGCCGGCAGGGGTGCTGATCCGTGCTTCCGTCATGAAAAAAACCTTGCTTCCGTTCCGGCCCGCCGCGCTGCCGCTGGCCCTGTCTTGCGCGCTCGCTGGCGCCTGGCCAGCCTTTGCACAGACCGCGTCCGATTCCGTTTCCGTCGCGCAGCTGCCCCCCCCCAGCCTGCCCGACACCGTGGTCACCGCCACGCGCGTGGCGCAGCCGCTGACCGACGTGCTGGCCGACGTGACCCTGATCGACGAGCCCGCCATCCGCGCCAGCGGCGCCGTCACGCTCACCGACCTGCTGGCGCGCCAGCCGGGGCTGGAGCTGTCGCGCAACGGCGGCCCCGGCACCACCACCAGCCTGTTCATGCGCGGGGCCGAAAACCGCTTCACCGCCGTCTACATCGACGGCATCCGCGTCGATTCGCAAGCCACCGGCGGCGCGCCGTGGGAGGCGATGGCGCTGGGCCAGGTCGAGCGCATCGAGATCGTGCGCGGCCCGGCCGCCGCCGTGTACGGGTCCGACGCCATCGCCGGCGTGGTGCAGATTTTCACCAAGCAGGGCGAAGGCCCGTTCACACCCTACGTGGGCGTGGGCGTGGGCAACCGCCGCACCGGCAAGCTGGAGGCGGGCTTTTCGGGCAAGAGCGGCGCGGTGGACTACGCGCTGGGCGCCGAGCGCGCCGTCAGCCGCGGCTACAACCTCAAGCCCGATGGCAACCCCGACATCGACGGCTACCGCCAAAGCGCGGCCAGCGGCCGGCTGGGCTGGCAGATCAACGGCGCGCACCGCCTGGACTTCAGTGGCACGCACACCGACATGAAGGCGCGCTACGACGGCTTTAAGCCCGATCTGGACGACCGGGCGCTGAACCGCGTCGGCACGCTGGGCGCGGCCTGGTCGGCGCAGTGGAGCCAGGCCTTGAGTACGCGCCTGTCGATCAGCCAGTCGCGCCAGCGTTACGAGACCACGCCCTCGCCCTATCAAACCGAAACCACGCTGCGCAACTACCTGTTGCACAGCGAATGGCGCCAGGGCGGCCACCTGGTGACCGCCGCGCTGGAGCGGCGCGAAGACCACCTGAGCAACGACCCCATCGACCAGGGCCGGCACCAGAACGGCATTGCGCTGGGCTACGGCTACACCGGCGGCGCGCACACGCTGCAAGTCAACCTGCGCCACGACCGCGACAGCGAATTCGGCGGCCAGACCACCGGCGGCGTGGCCTATGGCTACGCCTTCGCGCCCAACTGGCGGGCCACGGCGGCGGCGGGCACGGCGTTTCGCGTGCCCACGCTGTACCAGCGCTTCTCGCAATACGGCCAGCCCGGGCTGGAGCCCGAGACAGCCCGCAATATCGAGCTGGGCCTGCACTGGGCGCAAGGCGCGAGCCGCTTTGGCGTGACGGCCTACCAGAACCGCGTGCGCAACCTCATCACGTTTGGCGCGCCCGGCCCGTGCGGTGCCGACTTTGGCTGCTACGAGAACACGGGCCGCGCGCGCCTGCAAGGCGTCACGCTGTCGGGCGCGCACCGCGTGGGCGGCGTCAACCTGGGCGTCTCGCTGGACTGGCTGCGGGCCAAGGACGCCGTCACCGGCAAGCTGCTGCCGCGCCGGGCGCAGCGCACGCTCAAGCTCAGTGCCGACACGCGCGTGGCCGCCGGCGACATGAACTGGACGCTGGGCGCTGAATGGCAGGCCGTCAGCCACCGCTGGGACGACGCCGCCAACAAGCGCCGGCTGGGCGGCTACGGCCTGCTCAACCTGTACGCCAGCACCACCATCGCGCGCCAGTGGGATTTGATTGCCCGCGTCGACAACCTGGGCGACAAAAGCTACCAGTTGGCGCGCGGCTATGCCACGCCAGGGCGCACCGTGTTCGTGGGCCTGCGCTGGATGGGCCGCTGATGCGGCATGACGAAATGATTTCGCTGCGCTTCAATGACGGTGCTTCGCACCATGACGGGGGGCGAGGTCATTTCGTCATCGATGCGAAGCGAGGTCATTCTGTCATTCAAACTAGCACCAAAGCCTTACCAGCAAAGCGCATCAAGCTATGAATAGAGAAGCGGTTTGCCCCGCCCTGCTCATCACCGCCCCCGCCTCCGGCCAGGGCAAAACCACCGTGGTGGCCGCGCTGGCGCGGCTGCTGGCGCGGCGCGGCTGGCGGGTGCGGGTGTTCAAGTGCGGGCCGGACTTTCTCGATCCGTTCTGGCATCAGCTGGCCAGCGGCACGCCGGTGCACAACGTCGATCTGTGGATGACGGGCGAGGCCGACATCCGCGCCCGCCTGCAGGCCGCCGCGCAAGACGCCGACGTGATCCTGGTCGAGGGCGTGATGGGCCTGCACGACGGCACGCCCAGCGCCGCCGACATCGCCCGCCGTTTTGGCCTGCCGGTGCTGGCCGTGGTGCAGGCCGGCGCCATGGCGCAGACGCTGGGCGCCATCGCGCACGGCCTGCGCGGCTACCGGCAAGACAGCAACGGGCGCCTGCCCTGGGCCGGTGTGCTGGCCAACGGCGTGGCGAGCGACGGCCACGCCGCGCTGCTGCGCGGGTCGATCGACCCGCCCGAGAGCTGGCTCGGCCACCTGCCCAAAAGCGATGCCATGCACCTGCCCGAGCGCCACCTGGGCCTGGTGGCCGCGCACGAGCTGGGCCAGGCCAGCGCGCTGGCGCGGCTGGACGCGGCGGCGGACCTGCTCGAAGCCACGCCGCTGGGCCGCCTGTCGCTGGATGACTGGCGCGCGCGCTGGGCCGTCGCGTTCCAGACGCCCACCGCCGCCAGCGGGCCGCCGCTGCTGGCCGGGCGCACCGTGGCGGTGGCGCGCGACGCGGCGTTTGCCTTCATCTACGCCGCCAACGTCGAGACGCTGCAAGCGCTGGGCGCGCGCGTGGCCTTCTTCTCGCCGCTGGCGGGCGATGCGCTGCCCGAATGCGATGCGCTGTGGCTGCCCGGCGGCTACCCCGAACTGCACGCCGCCACGCTGGCCGCCCGCACCGGCTTGAAGCAGGCCCTGCACGCCCATGCCGACGCCGGCAAGCCCATCTGGGCCGAATGCGGCGGCATGATGGCGCTGTTCGATGAATTGGTGGCGCTGGACGGCACGCCGCACGCCCTGTGGGGCCTGCTGCCGGGCCGCACCGAGATGCAGCAGAAGCTGGCCGGGCTGGGCATGCAGGCGCTGGCGCTGGGCGAGCCCGCCGAGGCGCAGGGCGCGGATGACGCGGCCCCGCCCGCGCTGCGCGGCCACAGCTTTCACTACAGCCGTTGCGACACCGCCTTGCCGCCCATCGCCCACACCGTGCCCGCGCCCGGCAGCATCCGGCGCCAGGGCGAGGCGGTGTACGCGGGTGGGCCACGGGGCAACGTGCGGGGCAGCTACTTTCATGCCTGGTTCGCGTCCAGCCCGGCGGCCACGGCGGCGCTTTTTTCAAGCCAAATCGGTCTTTTACACTTTCAGGATCAGCGCTGACAGCTATGAATAGGATAGTCAACGCATCGCGGGTTGTTGTCGACCAGACAGGGCGCGGAGGCTGGTGCGCATGAACCCGCTGTCCATCGCGCGCAGCGAGTTCATTCTGGGCGGCCAGAAAAGCGGCAAGTCTCGCCGCGCCGAGGGCCTGGCCGCCGCCTGGCTGGCGCGGTCGCCCCACCACCGCGCCGTGCTGATCGCCACCGCCGAGGCGCACGACGACGAGATGCGCGCGCGCATCGCCCGCCACCAGCGCGAGCGCGCCGAGCGCGTGCCGGGCCTGGCCACGCTGGAGGCGCCGCGCGACCTACCCGCCGCCATCGCGCGGGCCGGCGGCGCCGAGACGCTGCGCATCGTCGACTGCCTGACGCTGTGGCTGACGCAGCAGTTGATGCCGCTGGAGGATTTTGAGTCAAATCAGCCTTCAGCGCCCGACTGGCAAGCGCGAACAGCTATGTTATTGAAAGCAATCGAGTCATGCCCCGGCCCCATCGTGCTGGTCGGCAACGAGATCGGCCTGGGTGTGATTCCGCTGGGCCGCGAGGTGCGCGCCTTCGTCGATGCGCTGGGCACGCTGAACCAGCAAATGGCGGTGACGTGCGAGCGCGTCACGCTGATGGCGGCGGGGCTGCCGCTGACGCTGAAGAACACCCAGGGAGCCATGGAATGAAACAACTGCTGATCGGCCTGATCGCCAGCCTGGCCGTGGTGGCCTCCGCGCGGGCCTACGAACTGACCGACGACGCCGGCCAGACCGTGCGTTTCGACGCACCCCCCGCGCGCGTCGTCAGCCTGCTGCCCTCGCTGACCGAAACCGTGTGCGCGCTGAACGCCTGCGAGCGCCTGGTGGGCGTGGACCGCTATTCCAATTGGCCCGCCAGCGTGCGCAAGCTGCCGCAGGTCGGCGGCGGGCTGGACCCGAACATCGAGGCCATCGTGACGCTGCGGCCCGACGTGGTGCTGATGGCCGCCTCGTCGCGCGGCGGCACGCGCCTGCGCGCGCTGGGCGTGCGCGTGGTGGCGCTGGAGCCCAAGACCCGCGCCGACGTGCGCCGCGTGGTCGAGCGCGTGGGCCAGGTACTGCAAGTGCCCGGCGCCGAGGCGCTGATGCGCCGCATCGACGCTGGCGTGGCCGCCGCCGCGCAGGCGTTGCCGCCAGCCGCGCGCCACCAGCGCGTGTACTTCGAGGTCAGCCCCGCGCCGCACGCCGCCGGGCACGCCAGCTTCATGGGCGAGCTGATGAGCGCGCTGGGCTTGCAGAACGTGATCGGCGCCGGGTTAGGGCCGTTTCCGCGCATCAACCCCGAGCTGGTGGTACGCGCCGCGCCCGACCTCATCATGACCAGCGAGCGCAGCGCCGCCGACATGGGCCGCCGCCCCGGCTGGGCGCAACTGGCGGCGGTGCGCGATGGCCGCGTGTGCGTGTTCAACGCCGACGAGCGCGACATCCTCATCCGCCCCGGCCCCCGCATGCCCGAGGCCGCGCGCCTGATGGCGGACTGCGCCGCGCGCCATCTTGCTACAAACAAATGAGCTGCTTGCGCATGTCCGATACCGCTTCGCGTTCAAAAGAATGTCTGCTCGCACAGGATGCGATGACGAAATGACCTCGCCACGCTTCAATGACGACGGCCACGCCGCCATGACTTCCGCTGGGTGCGCGGCATTTCGCGCCTCATCGGCGTCATGTCGCCATCCATCAAACGCTGCTGTTTCTATCGAGGTTTTCAAAAATGACGACAACGCGACCATGGACAGGAAACTCCCCTCTCGTTTTGGGAGCGCTGGGGCGAGGGCAAGCCTATGTCATGCCTTCACCTCATCCCGTCATTGCGGCGAAGGCCGCAATCCACACGGTGTCCGTGGGTCAACACCGTGTCAAGGTGACGCTCCATGGATTGCGGCCTTCGCCGCAATGACGAGGGGATGTGAGGGGGGGGTTTTTGATGGCCCGTGCTGTCGTGATTTTTGAAAACATCAATAGGTTGAATGCGAAACGGTATGAGAGTCTGTCCTCCAAGTCCTCGCGGCACCGCGGCAGCGTGGCCGCTACCGCGTCGTTGACGAGAATGGCGTCCGCATGAGCACCCTCACGCTGCACCGTCCCCTGTCCATGGCCCACGCCGGCGCGCGCGTGGCCGGGCTGGCCGGCGCGCTGCTGGGGCTGGCCGTGCTGGGGCTGGGGCTGGGCGCCAGCGTGGGCAGCACGGGTTTCGACAGCGTGCTGAACGCGCGGCACGACCCCGTGGCCTGGCAGATCGTGTGGGACATCCGCCTGCCGCGCACGCTGGGCGCCTGGCTGGCCGGCGCGCTGCTGGGGCTGGCCGGGGCGGTGGCGCAAGGCCTGTTCCGCAACCCGCTGGCCGACCCGTTTCTGCTGGGCAGCGCCTCGGGCGCGGCGCTGGCGGTGGCCGTGGCCTTCGCGCTGCTGTCCATCGGCACCGGCCAGGCGGTCGGTGGCGCGGCGCTGGCGCAAATGGCATCGCCCTGGCTGGCGCGGCTGGGGCTGACCGGCGCGGCCTTCGTCGGTGCCCTGGGCGGCGTGCTGCTGGCGCTGCTGCTGGCGCGCGGCGTGCAGCACACGCTGCGTCTGCTGCTGGCCGGCGTGGTGGTGGGCTACGTGCTGGGCGCGGTGCGCGACCTGGTGCAACTGGCCCAGCCCGACATCCTGCAGGCCATGCAGGGCTTCACGCTGGGCGTCACCGGCTTCGTCGGCTGGGGCGCCTGCGCGGTGATGGCCGGCGTGCTGGCGCCGCTGATGCTGCTGGCCTGGTCGCTGGCGCGCGTGCTGGACGCGCTGAGCCTGGGCGAATCGACCGCGCTCAGCCTGGGCCTGCCGCTGGCGCCGCTGCGCGCGCTGCTGATCGGCGTGCTGGCGCTGGGCACCGGCACGGCGGTGGCGCAGACGGGGCTGATCGGCTTCGTCGGCCTGGTGGCGCCGCACCTGGTGCGCGGGCTGGCGCGCTGCACGCATGGGCCGCTGGCGCTGCTGTCGGCCCTGGCGGGCGGGCTGCTGCTGATGGCGGCCGACGTGGCCGCGCGCGTGCTCATCGCGCCGCAGGAATTGCCGGTGGGCGTGCTCACGGCGGTGCTGGGCGGCCTGTACCTGCTGTGGCTGATGCACAAGCGCGCGCCGCTGGGGGGTGGGCGCTCATGAGCGCGCGTGATGCCGCAATGACCGCGCCGCCGCGCGGCGGCGAGGTCATGGCGCGCAGCGCCGTCATCAAAGAAGCCCTTGGCGCGCGCTTCTCGCAGGCGCGCATCGGCAAGAAGCCCATCCTGCACGCCACCGACCTGCGCCTGCCCGCCGCCCGCTGGACCGCCATCGTCGGCCCCAACGGCGCCGGCAAATCCACCCTGCTGCGCGTGCTGGCCGGCCTGCTGCCGGCCGATGGCGTGGTGCGCCTGCAAGGCAAGCCGCTGGCTGACTGGCCAGCCCGCGAGCGCGCCCGCCAACTGGCCTGGCTGGGACAGGGCGAGGCCGGCACCGAAGACTTGCTGGCATTCGACGTCGCCATGCTGGGCCGCCTGCCCCACCGCGCCTGGCTGGCCACGCCCACCGCCGCCGACCATGCCGCCGTCGAGCAGGCCCTGCGCGCCACGCAGGCCTGGGACTTGCGCGAGCGCCGCCTGGGCGAGCTGTCCGGCGGCGAACGCCAGCGCGTGCTGCTGGCGCGCGCCCTGGCCGTGCAGGCCCCCGTGCTGCTGATGGACGAGCCGCTGGCCCACCTCGACCCGCCGCACCAGGCCGACTGGCTGGCACTGGCGCGCGCCCAGGTGGCCACCGGCGGCACCGTGGTCAGCGTGCTGCACGAGCTGGGCATGGCCTTGCAGGCCGATGACCTGCTGATCATCAAAGGCGGACAGGTGGTTCATCACGGCCCCTGCGCCAGCCCAACCACGCATCGGGCGCTGCAGGCGGCGTTCGACTGGCGCGTCGGCGTCTATCAGGTGAAAGACCGCTGGGTCGCGCTGCCGAACGGGTCGCCCACCGGCGGCGCCCGTGGCGTGAGTGTTGAACCTAGAAACGGCAGTTGACCGCTTGCCATCCTTGGGCAATCCGCATGAACGCTGACTTTCACAGCTTCGATCACATTCACCTGTTGGGTGAGCGCGCTATGCACCCGATCGCACCGCGCTGGCCGCGCCATGCCGCGTTGCTCGTCCTTGCAGGCACGAGCCTGCCGCGTCCTCACGCCTTGCCTGGCACGCCCATCACGGCACGCTCGGGCGCATCCAACCGCCGTTTCTAGGTTGAATGAGGCCCCCAAAAGAACCCCGATGAACGATGAAGCTCCAGCGAATTCAGGACATGTTGCAGGCGATCCAGTTCGTTGATGACGAGGTGGATCAAGACGATGTGGCATCGGCTCTCGACGCGATTCGCGCCTTGCCGGAGCCCCGGGCCACGTTGCCCTTGCTGTTCGACTGGTTCGAGCGGCACGCTGAATGCCACGTGGGCAGTCCGGGGGCTTTCGTTCATTTCATCGAGGAAGCGCTTGATTACAACGAACTATTGCTCACATCCCTGCAAAGGAAACCCACGGACATCACGGTGTGGATGGTCAACCGGCTGGCCAACGGAACGGATGACCCATCCGACATCCAGCGTTGGACAGCCGCGCTGCAAGCGGCTGCGTGTCACCCATTGGCCGACGAGGCTTGCAGGGAAGCGGCACTGGACTTTCTGGATTTTCAACAACGCCGCAGCCGTGAGCTGGGGCGGTAATCACGACGATATGAACCATGCAGATTGAAACCCCACCTTCCGAAAAACGCTACGACAAGGCCGAGGGCGAACGCCGTGGCCTGGTCATCGTCAACACCGGCGACGGCAAGGGCAAGAGCACGGCGGCCTTCGGCCTGGCGCTGCGCGCCTTCGGCCGCCAGCACGTGCACGGCAAGCAGGTGAAGATTTTCCAGTTCATGAAGGTGCCCACGGCGCGCTTTGGCGAGCACCGCATGTTCGAGCTGATCGGTCTGCCCGTCGAGGGGCTGGGCGACGGTTTCAGCTGGAAGAGCAAGGACTTGGAGCATTCGGCACAACTGGCGCGCGATGGCTGGGCCAGGGCCAGGGCGGCCATCATGGATGGCGAGCACTTCCTGGTGGTGCTGGACGAGATCACCTACCCGCTGATCTACGGCTGGCTGCCGCTTCAGGACGTGCTCACCACGTTGCAGCAGCGTCCAAAAGACGTGCATGTGTGCCTCACGGGCCGGCGCTGCCCACAGGAGATCATCGACATCGCCGATACCGTGACCGAGATGACCATGGTCAAGCACGCCTTCAAGGCCGGCATTCCGGCGCAGCGCGGTATCGAGGATTGATGTTTGGTTCGCTACCCGTTTGGACACGCCGCCAGATGGCATATACACTTGGCATCCATCAATCCGCCAGGAGGCGATCATGACCGCGCAAGCCACGATTTTCATGAATAACCGCTCGCAAGCCGTGCGCCTGCCAGCCGAGATGCGTTTTGAAGACGACGTGAAGAAGCTGCGAGTGCGCGCGCTGGGGCCAGAGCGCATCCTGGCGCCGTTTGATCGCGTGTGGGACAGCTTCTTCCTGCACGAGGCGCCGGCGGACGACGACTTCATGAACGAGCGCGTCGAACAGCGCCCCGCCCAGCGCGAGGAGTTGTGATTGTGTTGCGCCACATGCTCGACACCAACATCGTCATCTACGTCATCAAGCACCGCCCGCCCGAGGTGCTGGATCATTTCAACCGCCACGCCGACGGCTTGTGCATGAGCAGCATCACTCTGGCTGAGCTTTATCACGGCGTCGAGAAAAGCGCCCGGCCCGAGCACAACCTGTGCACGGTGGAAAGCTTCGCATCGCGGCTGGATGTACTGGCCTACGGCCCCAAAGCCGCCATGCATTACGGGCAAATCCGCGCCGCTCTTGAACGCGCTGGCCAGCCCATCGGTGAAAACGACTTGCACATCGCGGCCCACGCACGCAGCGAGGGCCTGACCCTGGTCACCAACAACCAGCGCGAATTCGCCCGCGTGCCGGCCTTGCTGCTAGACAACTGGATTGCCGCCACATGAACCTGTTGAGATTTTCAAAAATCACGACAGCGCGGGCCATCAGAAAAAGCCTCTCACATCCCCTCGTCATTGCGGCGAAGGCCGCAATCCATAGGGGCGTCACCTTGACACGGTGGTTGACCCACGGACACCGTGTGGATTGCGGCCTTCGCCGCAATGACGGGATGAGGTGAAGGCATGACATAGGCTTGTCCTGAATTACGAAACTCTCAATAGGTTGAACCGCATGCCGTCCTCGCACCGCTACCCCGACACCGACCGCGCCGCGTTGTACCGCGCCATTGCCGAGCGGCGCGACATGCGGCACTTTCTGCCCGGCCAGACCGTCGCCCCCGAGTTGCTGCAGCGCTTGCTGCAAGCCGCGCACTGGGGACCGAGCGTGGGCTTCATGCAGCCGTGGCGCTTCGTGCGCATCACGCGGCCCGCGCTGCGCGAGCAGTTGCATGCCTGCGTGGAGCGCGAGCGCCAGCAAACCGCCCAGGCGCTGGGTGAGCGGCAGGCCGAGTTCTTGCGGCTGAAGGTGGAGGGCATCCGCGAATGCGCCGAGCTGCTGGCCGTGTGCCTGGCCGACGGGCGCGAGCGGCATGTCTTTGGCCGCCGCACCATGCCCTACATGGACGTGGCATCGGTCGGCTGCGCGCTGCAGAACCTGTGGCTGGCGGCGCGCGCCGAAGGGCTGGGCGTGGGCTGGGTGTCGGTGTTCGAGCCCGCCGAGGTGGCCGCGCTGCTGCAACTGCCCGAAGGCGCCAGCCCGCTGGCCCTGCTGTGCATCGGCCCCGTGGCGGCGTTCTATGACGAGCCCATGCTGCAACAACAGCGCTGGGCCAGCCGTGCGCCGCTGGCCGACGTGGTGTTCGACGATGCCTGGGGCGGCGCGGCCAACTGGTTGACGGGCGATACGTACTAGAGTCACCGCATGATCACCCCGCTGATTTCCCACCACTACCCCACGCCGCTGGGCGACATGGTCGCCCTGTTCACGCCCCGGGGCCTTAGCCTGCTGGAGTTCAGCCGCGACACCAAGGGGCTGGACCGCGAGTGGCGTGACGTGGAGCGCCACGCCGGCGCGCACGCGCAGGTGGACGAGGACAGGCGCACGCGCGCCTTGGGCGAGCAGATCGACGCCTACTTCAAGGGCAAGCTCAAGGCTTTCGACGTGCCGCTCGACCTGGTCGGCACGCCGTTCCAGCAGAGCGTGTGGCGGGCGCTGCTGACCATTCCCTACGGCCAGACGCGCAGCTACGCCCAGCAGGCGGCCACCATTGGCCGGCCCACTGCCGTGCGCGCGGTGGCGGCGGCCAACGGGCAGAACAAAGTCAGCATCATCGTGCCGTGCCACCGCGTCATTGGCAGCAGCGGTCAGCTCACCGGCTACGGCGGCGGCCTGCCGCGCAAGGAATGGCTGCTTGCGCTGGAGCGCGGCGAGACACCGCTCTTTCCGAATGACAAATGACCGCGGCTGGCGCCGCATGACAAATGACGAATGCGCCATTTGTCATTGAAGCGCAGCGAAGTCATTTGTCATTTGTCATCGTTCTAAACGCAAAACGGCATCAGGAGACCGCATGAACACCGAAACCCTTGAGCAACCCATCACCCTGCACCAGCGCGCCGCGCACGCCAACGACGCAGAGCGCTGGAGCGTCGACGCCATCGAGGCGCTGCTCAACCTGCCTTTCAACGACCTGCTGTGGCAGGCGCAGCAGGTGCACCGCGCGCACCACGACCCGAACGAGGTCGAACTGGCCACGCTGCTGAGCGTGAAGACCGGCGGCTGCCCCGAGGACTGCGGCTACTGCCCGCAGTCGGTGCATTACGACACCGGCGTGAAGGCCGAGAAGCTGATGGCCAGCGGCGAGGTGAAGCAGGCCGCGCAGGCCGCCAAGGCCGCCGGCGCCACGCGCTTTTGCATGGGCGCGGCCTGGCGCGCGCCCAAGGACCGCGACATCGACGCCGTGGCCGAACTGGTGCGCACGGTGAAGGACGTGGGCCTGGAAGCCTGCGTCACCCTCGGCATGCTGGCCGATGGGCAGGCCGAAAAGCTCAAGAGCGCGGGCCTGGACTACTACAACCACAACCTCGACTGCGCGCCCGACTTCTACGGCGAGATCATCAGCACGCGCGACTACCAGGACCGGCTCGACACGCTGGACCGCGTGCGCGGCGCGGGCGTCAAGGTGTGCTCGGGCGGCATCGTCGGCATGGGCGAATCGCGCCGCCAGCGCGCCGCACTGATCGCGCAACTGGCCAACCTGCCCGAGGTGCCCGACAGCGTGCCGATCAACCATCTGGTGAAAGTGGAGGGCACGCCGCTGGCCGAACAACCCGATCTGGACCCCTTCGAGTTCGTGCGCATGATCGCCGCCGCGCGCATCACGATGCCCAAAGCGCGCGTGCGCCTGTCAGCTGGCCGCCAGCAACTGGGCGAGGCGGTGCAGGCGCTGTGCTTTCTGGCCGGCGCCAACAGCATCTTCTATGGCGAGAAGCTGCTGATCACCGGCAATCCCGAGGTGGCGGGCGACCGCGCCTTGATGCAGCGCCTGGGCATTCGCGCGCACGCCGGCGTGCCGGGCGTGACGGCGTTCGGCTGATGCGGACTCACTTTGAACAGGACGGATGAGCCGTCACTTCTCTGCGCTTCAACGTCTGCCCCGGCTCGGGCCGAAGACGGCGGCTGTGCCGCCATGACGCCGCTGTAGCGGCGAAGTCATTCCGCATCCATCAGAAGCTAGCGTTTTGAACGCGAAACGGTATCAGTCGTGGGTCCATCGCGCATTGAGCGCGAAACGGATCAGCCCGCCACCAGCTTGAGCGCGCCGGCACCCTGTGCCAGGCTGGGATCGTCCAGGTTGTCGCCATCGACCACCGGCGCGGCGGGCACGGCCAGCAAGGCCTGCACGAAAGGCGGCAGATTGAGCAAGGCGTGATGCGTGGCACCGCTGTACAGCTTCAATCCATCCAAACCGTGGCGCGCCAGGCGGGCATCGACCTCGGCCACCGTCAGGGCCAGCGGATCGGCCTGATCACTGGCCATGGCCATGGCCCACAAGGTGCCGTACAGCGGCACGTATTGTAGATAGGGCCGCACCACGCCAAACACCTCGCGCAGCGACGCCACGATGCGCGCCATGGTGTCGCCCCGGTGAATGGGCGACTGGATGTGCAGCGAGATCACGCCACCGGGCTTGAGGGCGCGCTGGCACAGACGATAGAAGTCGCGCGTGTACAGCGCCACGGCGGGGCCGAACGGGTCGGTCAGATCAAGCACGATCTGGTCGAACCGCGCCTCGCAGCTTTCGATATAGGCACGGCCATCGCCCAGGCGGATCTCCAGGCGCGGATCGTCGAAGGCACCGCGGTGCACGGCAGGCAGCCATTCACGCGCCATGTCGATGACGTCGCGGTCCAGCTCGGCCAGCACCACGCGCTCGACCTGCGGGTAGCGCAGCAGGTTGTGCGCCGAACCACCGTCGCCGCCACCCACCACCAGCGCCTGGCGCACGTTGCCGTGCGTGATGGCGGGCAGGTGCACCATGGGTTCGTGATAGAAAAATTCGTCACGCTCCGAGGTCATGAAGCAGCCGTCGATGCGCATGGCGCGGCCGAACAGCGGCGTCTGCACGATCTCGATGTGCTGGTCGGGCGAGCGCGCTTCGGCCAGCAGTTCGGTGGTGCGCAGGTAGAAGCCGAAGTCGGGCGACAGTTGCTCGACGGCGAAACCACCGTCGGCGGGCACGGTGGCGCTCATGCGCGCACGACGCGGTGCAGGTGCGGATCGGTGGGCTGGAAGGCCTGCTGCAGCGCATCGAACAGCGCTTCAGCCTTGGACGAGTTGTCGCAACTGTAGCTGCACACGTACACGTCGAGCGTGACGTAGTCGTCTTCCGGCCAGGTGTGCAGCGCCAGGTGCGATTCGGCCAGCACCACGGCGCCGGTCACGCCTTCGCCCTCGCCGAAGCTGTGGAAGAGGCTTCCCACGGTGGTCAGGCCCGAGTCGAGCACGGCCTGCTTGCAGAAGGCTTCGAGCTTGGCGGCGTCGGTCATCAGGGCGGCATCGCCGCGGCACCCGTACAGGTCACCGATCAGGTGCAGGCCCGGCGCCTTGCGCACGACGGCGCGCTCGGGCCGCAAAGAAGCGCCAGAGGCAACGACGGGGGTGGGGGAATCGGTGTGAGGCAGCACGCGCATGACACATCTCCACAGGCAAGGTGGCAAACAGGTTCACGAACCAGAACTTCAGCCCGTGAACACGGAAACCGCTGTCCGGACTTCACAATTACTGTCGAGCCCGCGCGGAAACGAAAGTCCGCCTTAAAACCGCACCCCCCTCACGATGAGGTAGCCCGGCTGAAGGCGGAAGATGGCCGAGCATCTCTGCCCGGTGAACTGCGTATTATGACCCATTTATTTCAGTAAGTCAAACAATGGAAGCAGCCAGCTCCGTTGGCATCAACCAATCCGTGACCGATTCCCGTTTTTTCATGATTGGCGCCGGCTTGACGCACGGCAACAAGCCCCCTTTAATCGCCCAGGTCAGAACAACGCGCATCCATGCATGGCGCGCCATATTCATCGTTACCAAAAAGGTCTTACCATGTTGGCTTTTACTCGCTGGCTCATGGTTTCACTCTGCGTTCTTTGCCTGACCCTCTTACCCATGCAGGCCGACGCGCAATCCAAGGCCAGAACCGAATCCCAGACTCAACCCCAGGCTCAACCCCAGACCCGAGCCAAAACCCGGACCAAGGCTCGCGGGGCACGGCTGAAAGCGGCACCCACGGTGACGTACGCCGATGGTCAGACCGTGACGCAACGCCAGCGGAGCGAAGAAATCCGCCTGCGGCGCGAATGCAAGGGCCGCCCCAACGCGGGCGCCTGCCTTGGGTACACGCGCTGATACCGCTTTGCGTACAAGACGATGACGAATGACCGCGGCTGGCGCCGCATGACAAATGACGAATGCTTCTTTGCGCCTCGTCATTGCGGCGAAGGCCGCAATCCATGGGGCGCCACCTGGACACGGCATTGACCCGCGGACACCGAGTTAAAGATGCGCCAACTTGCCGCCAGGCCGTTGTTTCTGCGCCCTTCGCGTCCGGCCGCGGGGCGGCTTCGTTGACGCCAATCCCGAGCACATGCGCGGCGGATTCCCGCACTGTTATATTTCTTCGCTCCAGGGCTGGCTGTTCGTGCCGACCGCCCGTTTCTGATCCGTTCTCTCTCTGATCTTTCCACTGCCGGCCGGCCTCTTCTCTTAGCCGTTGGCCGGTTTTTAGACTCTCGCTCCTGATGGATCTGGTTTACCTGCTCCTGCTCCCGTTCGCCGGCAGCCTGGTGGCCGCGCTGATGCCCACGCACGCCCGCACCGCCGCGGCCACGTGGGCGGCGCTGGTGACCACGGCAGGGCTGGTGTGGGTGGCGCTGCTGTTCCCGCAACTGCGCGCGGGCGAGGTGCTGCGCGAGGAATACCGCTGGATCCCTTCCGCCGGCATCAATTTCGTGGTGCGCATGGACGGCTTCGCCTGGATGTTCGCCATGCTGGTGACGGGCATCGGCACGCTGGTGGCGCTGTACGCGCGCTACTACATGAGCAAGGACGACCCGGTTCCGCGCTTCTTCTCGTTCTTCCTGGCCTTCATGGGCGCCATGCTGGGCGTGGTGCTGTCGGGCAACCTGGTGCAGATTGCCTTCTTCTGGGAGCTGACCAGCCTGTTCAGCTTTCTGCTGATCGGCTATTGGCACCACCGGCGCGACGCTCGGCGCGGCGCGCGCATGTCGCTGACCATCACCGGCGCCGGCGGGCTGGCGCTGCTGGCCGGCATGCTGATGCTGGGCCACATCGTCGGCAGCTACGACCTCGACGCCGTGCTGGCCGCGGGCGACCGCATCCGCGCGCACGACCTGTACACCACCATGCTGGTGCTGGTGCTGCTGGGCGCGCTCACCAAGAGCGCGCAGTTCCCCTTCCACGTCTGGCTGCCGCGCGCCATGGCGGCGCCCACGCCGGTGTCGGCCTACCTGCACTCGGCCACCATGGTGAAAGCCGGCGTGTTCCTGATGGCGCGGCTGTGGCCGTCGCTGTCGGGCACGCCGGAGTGGTTCTGGATCGTCGGTGGCGCCGGTGTCGTCACGCTGGTGCTGGCGGCCTACATCGCCATGTTCCAGACCGACCTGAAGGGGCTGCTGGCCTATTCCACCATCAGCCACCTGGGCCTGATCACCCTGCTGCTGGGGCTGAACCGCGACCTGGCCGCCGTGGCAGCCGTGTTCCACATCATGAACCACGCGACCTTCAAGGCCTCGCTGTTCATGGCCGCCGGCATCATCGACCACGAAACCGGCACGCGCGACATCCGCCGCCTGTCTGGCCTGTGGAAGGCGATGCCGATCACCGGCACGCTGGCTTTCGTGGCCAGCGCGGCCATGGCGGGCGTGCCGCTGATGAACGGCTTTTTGTCGAAGGAGATGTTCTTCGCCGAAACCATCGACCTGAGCGCCATGCCCTGGCTCGACTACGGCCTGCCGATTGCCGCCACGGTGGCGGGCATCTTCGCCGTGGTGTATTCGCTGCGCTTTTCGGTCGACGTGTTTCTGGGTCCGCGCTACACCGACCTGCCGCTGGAGCCGAAAGAGCCCGTGCGCTGGATGCGCGTGCCCATCGAGGTGCTGGTGCTGCTGTGCATCGTGGTCGGCATCTTTCCGCAGTGGTCCATCGGCCCCGCGCTGGACCTGGCCGCGCGGCCGGTGGTGGGTGGCGCCATGCCCACCTACAGCCTGGCCATCTGGCACGGCGTGAACAAGCCGCTGGTGATGAGCATGATCGCCCTGGTGGGCGGCATCGCGCTGTTCCTGCTGCTGCGCGGCGGGCTGGAAAGCGGGCGCATCCGTCACGTGCCACTGCTGCGGGGCATCGACGGGCAGCGCCTGTTCCAGAGTCTGCTGTACCGGCTCGACCGCGGCAGCCGCCGGGCGCTGACGCTGCTGTCCACCCACCGCCTGCAGCCGCAGATGCTGTTGATCGTGCTGGTGGCCATGGCGCTGGCGGCGGGCGCGCTGTGGCGTGGCGGCGTGACCTGGGGCGACCGCGCGCGCGTGCCGGCCAGTTTCGAGTTCGCGCTGATCTGGGTGCTGGGCTGCACGGCCGCCATCGCCACCGCCAACCAGGCCAAGTTCCACCGGCTGGCGGCGCTGATCCTGATCGGCGCGGTGGGCCTGGCTGTCAGTCTCACCTTCCTGTGGTTCTCGGCGCCCGATCTGGCGCTGACGCAACTGACGGTGGAGGTGGTCACCACCGTGCTGTTCCTGCTCGGCTTGCGCTGGCTGCCCAAGCGCCTGCAAGACGAATCGCCCCGCCTGGGCCTGAAGGTGCGCGCCCGCCGCGCACGCGACCTCGCCATCGCCATTGCCTCAGGCTGCGGCCTGTCGGCATTGGCCTACGCCATGATGACGCGGCCAGCGCCGCAGAGCATCTCGCCCTTCTTCATCGACCGCGCCCTGCCCGAGGGCGGCGGCACCAACGTGGTGAACGTGATGCTGGTCGACTTCCGCGGCTTCGACACCATGGGCGAGATCACCGTGCTGGGCATCGTGGGCCTGACGGTGTATGCGCTGCTGCGCCGCTTCCGTCCACCGCGCGAGGTGATTGAGCTGCCGCCGCAGCAGCGCGCCGTGCCGCCCGACCTGGTGAGCGACCTCATCAACCCGCGCACCGCGCAAGACACGGCGCTGGGCTATGCCATGGTGCCCGCCGTGCTGGTGCGCCTGCTGCTGCCGGTAGCGGCGGTCATCTCCATGCATTTCTTCATGCGTGGGCACAACCTCCCCGGCGGCGGCTTCGTGGCCGGGCTGGTGCTGTCGATCGCCTTCATCACGCAGTACATCGTGGCCGGCACGCACTGGGTCGAGGCGCACTTGCAGCTGCGCGTGATCCGCTGGATCGCCGTCGGCCTGCTGCTGGCGCTGGGCACGGGGCTGGGCTCGCTGTTCTTCGGCTACCCCTTCCTCACCTCGCACACGGCGCACTTCACGCTGCCGCTGCTGGGCGAGATCCACTTTGCCAGCGCGCTGTTCTTCGATGCCGGCGTGTTCGCGGCGGTGGTCGGCTCCACCCTGCTGATCCTGACGGCGCTGGCCCACCAGTCGGTGCGAAGCCACCGCAAGGCGCCCGAGAAAACGGTGACGGCCACGACCGGGCCTCGGGAGGTGGACTGACATGGAAATGATCCTCGCCATCGCCATCGGCGTGCTCGGCGGCTCGGGCGTGTGGCTGGTGCTGCGCCCGCGCACCTTCCAGGTGCTGATGGGCCTGGCGCTGCTGTCGTACGCGGTCAACCTGTTCATCTTCGCCATGGGCAGCCTGTCGCTCGACAAGGAGCCCATCGTGCAGCCAGGCCTGGTGCCCAACCTGGAGAACTACACCGACCCGCTGCCGCAGGCACTGGTGCTGACGGCCATCGTCATCGGCTTCGCCACCACGGCGCTGTTCCTGGTGGTGCTGCTGGCTTCGCGCGGGCTGTCGGACACCGACCACGTGGACGGCGAGGAACCCGACGACGGCACCGCCCTGCTGCCGCGTCCCACCGTGTACGCCGCCCGCAAGCCGGAGGGCAAGCCATGAGCTTCGCCAGCCTGGTCGAATGGGCGATGCCGCACCTCATCGTCGCGCCCATCCTGCTGCCCATGGCCACCGCGGCGCTGATGCTGCTGCTGGGCGACACGCGCCGGCCGCTGAAGGCCTTCATCAACGTGCTGTCGTGTCTGATCGGCGTGGTCATGGCCATCGGCCTGGTGTTCTGGGTGCAGCACACCAGCGGCGTGCAGGCCGTGGGCGTGTACCTGCCCGCCAACTGGCCGATTCCCTACGGCATCGTGCTGGTGGCCGACCGCCTGTCGGCCATGATGGTGCTGCTGACCAGCGTGCTGGGCCTGGCCGCGCTGCTGTACGCCAGCGCTCGCTGGCACCGGGCGGGGGTGCACTTTCACCCGTTGTTCCAGTTGCAGCTGATGGGTCTGTACGGCGCCTTCCTCACGGCCGACTTGTTCAACCTGTTCGTGTTCTTCGAGATCATGCTGACAGCCTCGTACGGGCTGCTGTTGCACGGCTCGGGCTGGGCGCGCGTGCGCTCGGGGCTGCACTACATCGCCATGAACCTGATGGCGTCCAGCCTGTTCCTGATCGGCGTGGCCATCCTGTACGGCGTGACTGGCACGCTGAACATGGCCGACATGGCCATCATGGTGCCCGCCATCCCCGAGGACGACCGCGGCCTGCTGCACGCCGGCGCGGCCATCCTGGCGGTGGCCTTCCTGGTCAAGGCGGCGGCCTGGCCGCTCAACTTCTGGCTGCCCTCGGCCTACTCCGCCGCCGCGGCGCCGGTGTCGGCGCTGTTCGCCATCATGACCAAGCTGGGCGTGTACGCCGTGCTGCGTGTGTGGACGCTGCTGTTTCCGGCAGATGCGGGCGTGTCGTCCCTGTTCGGCGGGCCGGTGCTGGTGGGGCTGGGGCTGGTGACGCTGGCCTTCGGTGCGCTCGGCATCATCGCCACCCAGCATTTGGGGCGCATGGCGGCGTTCTGCGCCATCCTGTCGTCGGGCACGCTGCTGGCGGCGCTGGGCTTCGGGCAGCCCGCGGTGACGGGCGGCGCGCTGTACTACACGCTGGGCTCCACGCTGGCCATCAGCGCCTTCTTCCTGCTGGTCGAGCTGGTCGACCGCACGCGCGAGGTGGAAGAGCACCCCCTCTACGTCAGCGAGGTCGAACCCGACGACGCCTTCGCTTATCCCGTGGACCTGGTGCCCACCCGCGACGTCAACCTGGACGATGACGAACAGGCGCTGATCGGCCGTGCCATTCCGGCCGCCATGGCCTTCCTGGGCCTGGCCTTCATCGTCTGCGCGCTCACCATCGCCGGGCTGCCGCCCATGGCCGGCTTCGTTGGCAAGGTGGTGATGCTGTCGGCCCTGCTCAACCCGGCCGGCTTTGGCGAAGATGCCCAGGTGTCGGCGGCCGCCTGGGTACTGCTGGGCCTGCTGCTGGTGGGCGGGCTGCTGACCATCATCGCCATGTCGCGCGCCGGCGTGCGCTATTTCTGGGCCACCTACGACCGCCCGCTGCCGCGCCTGCGCATCATCGAGACACTGCCCATCGGCACGCTGCTGCTGCTGGTGGGCGTGCTGGTGTGGCAGGCCGACGCCGTGCTGCGCTACGTGAACGCCACGGCGCGGGGCCTGCACGACCCGAAGGAATACATCGGCACCGTGGTATCGGCCAAGCCGGTGCCCTCGCCCACCGCCACCGGCGAAGGAGGGCTGCGCCGATGATGAAACGCCTGCTGCCCTGGCCGCTGCTGTCGCTGGCCATGATCGTGATGTGGCTGGTGCTCAACGGCTTCAGCCTGGGCCAGGGGCTGCTGGGCGTGCTGTTCGGCGTCGGCGCACCGGCGCTGCTGGCACCGCTGCGCCCGGCGCGCCCGCGCGTGCGGCACCCAATCACCGTGATCCGGCTGATCCTGACGGTGGGCCATGACGTCATCCAGTCCACCATCCAGGTGTTCGTGGGCGTGCTGCGCGACCGGCGCCAGCCGGTGCGCAGCGCCTACGTCATCATCCCGCTGGAGTTGCGCGACCCCACGGGCCTGGCCTCGCTGACCATGATCACCACCGTGGTGCCCGGCACCGTGTGGAGCGAGCTGGCGCGCGACAGCAGCGCCATGCTGCTGCACGTGTGGGACGTGCCCGACGAGACCGAGTTCGTCGCCTTCTTCAAGCGCCGTTATGAACAACCCCTGATCGAGATCTTCGAGCGATGAGTCCGTTTCTTTCAGCCGTCATCACCATCACACTGAGCGCCTACGGCGTCGCCATGCTGCTGGCGCTGTGGCGCGTGCTGCGCGGCCCCGCGGCGCAAGACCGCGTGCTGGCGATCGACCTGATCTACACCATCGGCATCCTGATCGCCCTGGTCATCGGCCTGCGCTACGGCAGCAACATGTACTTCGAGGCCGCCCTGCTGATCGCCCTGTTCGGCTTCGTCAGCTCGGCGGCCATGGGCAAGTTCCTGTTGCGGGGGGAGGTGATCGAATGAGCGAAGCACGAGGGGCCCCGCGCAGCGGGGATCGGGCCGTGAATTCGATCAAGCGGCCGACAGCGCAGCGTCTGAGCTGGCACAACGGCTCGGAGGCCGCACGAATGAGCGAAGCACGAGGGGCCCCGCGCAGCGGGGATCGGGCCGTGAATTCGA
>JAUNUR010000036.1:27469-32512 GCA_030538085.1 Pseudomonadota bacterium
TCAAGCGGCCGACAGCCTGTCGATGGTGCTGGAACAACCGTTTCGGAGGCCGCCAAGAGTGACCACGCAAGCCCTGCCCTTCTGGATCGAAGTCATCGTCGCCATCCTCCTGCTGATGAGCGCGGCGCTCACCCTGGGCGCCTCCTGGGGCGTGGTGCGCATGAAGACCTTCGCTCAACGCATGCATCCACCCGCACTGGCTTACGTCGGCGCCGCGTGGTGCGTGACCTTCGCCTCGATCACCTACTTCTCGGCGCAGAGCCAGGGTCCACAACTGCACGTGTGGCTCATCATCATCCTGCTGTCGATCACGGTGCCCGTCACCACCGTGCTGCTGGCCCGCGCGGCACTGTTCCGTGGCCGCCGGATACGACACGACGACCTGCCGCCCGCGCTGCTGCCCAAAGCGCCACCGCCCGTAGCGCCTGAGCAGCACTGATATCGTTTTGCGTTCAAAACGATGACGAATGACCGCGGCTGGCGCCGCATGACAAATGACAAAGAATTCATTTGTCATTGAAGCGCAGCGAAGTCATTTGTCATTTGTCATGCTGAAAGCCAATGCGCATGAGGCAGCCGCAAGACAAATCGACCTCCAGCCCAACACCAGTATGAGCGGAAAGCTATTTATTCAATAGCTGCACACGCGGCGCCTGGAGCACCCATCACCCCGGGCGCACCATCTTGCAGCTGTGCGGCATGCCCGCCCGGTCGGCGTCGATCTGCCGCACCACGCGGAAGCCATAGCCCGAGCCTTCGACGTCGAAGGGCACGCCAGGCGCACCAGCCTTGTCCATCACGCCCACCGCCAGCGACTGCTGGAACTGGTGGTCGGCGGCGCGCATGCGGCCACGCTGGCCCGCCAGCGTGACGTCTGCCGATTCCAGCGCGCGCGCCACCGCCAGTGGATCGGTGCCGCCAGCGCGCTCGATGGCCTGCGCCAGCGCCTCGATCAGCAACTGCATGCGCAAGTGCACGTAGTCGTCCTGCGGCTTCGGAAAGCGCTCGCGGAAGGTCTTGTAGAACGCCGCGCTCTCGGGCGTGGGCACGTTGGGCAGCCAGTCTGCCACCGCCACCACCTTGCCGATGCCGGCGTCGCCAATGGCCGCCGGCGCGCCCAGCGCGTTGCCGTAGAAGGTGTAGAAGCGCCCGTCAAAACCCACGTCGCGCGCCGCCTTCACCAGCAGCGTCAGGTCGTTGCCCCAGTTGCCGGTCAGCACCGCCTGCGCGCCCGAGTTCTTGATCTTGGTGGCATAGGGCATGAAGTCCTTGATGCGGCCAATCGGGTGCAGCTCTTCGCCGGCAATCGCCACGTCGGGCCGCAGTTGGGCAAGCTGGCGCTTGGCCTCGCGCAGCACGGCGTGGCCAAAGCTGTAGTCCTGCCCGATCAGGTAGATACGCCCCAGTTGCTCGTCGGCCTTGATCAGCTCCATCAGCGCCGTCATGCGCATGTCGGCGTGGGCGTCAAAACGGAAGTGCCAGAAGCTGCACCGCTCGTTGGTCAAAATTGGATCGACCGCCGAGTAGTTGAGGAACACCACGCGCCGGCCAGGCTCGCGCTCGTTGTGCTTGTTGATGGCGTCGATCAGCGCCGCGGCGGCGGCCGACGAGTTGCCCTGCAGCACGAACGCGATACCGCCGTCGATGGCCGCGCGCAGCATCGACAGCGACTCTTCCACCTGCCCCTTGTTGTCGAAGCGCTCCAGCCGCAGCGGACGCCGCCCCTGCGCCGTGGGCACGCCGCCGCGTGCGTTCACGCGCTCGATGGCCCACGCCAGGTTGCGGAACACCGCCTCGCCCGTGTTGGCGAACGGCCCACTCAACGACTCGATCAGCGCCAGCTTGATGGGCGCGCCCTGCGCCTGGCCGAACAGCGGCGCGGTGCCCAGTAGCGCCAGGCTGGCGCGCAACAGGGCGCGGCGGGAAGTGAACGACATGAATTGCTCCTGAAAAAATAGCTGCCCGCGCTGCATGGTCGGGCGCCAGAGGCCAAAAATACCTGAAATCACTGAACAGGCCGCGCAGCCGGCAAGTTGGGCGTGTCCGGTTCTGGCTCCGGTTTCGGCTCCAAATCCGGCTCAGGCCTGGGCGCGCGGTCGAGGTAGCCGCGCACCAGTTCAAAGAAGCGCTCGTACAGCGCGGCATCTGTCACGGTTTCGCTGGCTACCTTGACCATCGAATCCAGGCTGCCCTCCAACGGCAGCGAGAGCGAGCCTATGCCGCCCACGCCCACCGAGGCCGAATCCTTGACCTTGCGCAGCACATACTGCTCCTTCAGCCCGCTGACGAACACGGCGGCGGCCTGCTCATCGCCCAACTCGGGCGCGCAGACGACGCGGAATTCAAGCTGCACGTGGTGCTCCGCCGTGGGCTGGAAATACTTGCGGCCCGTTATCTGGTCGGCCTGCGTGGCCGTCAACACGTAGCCCTGGCTCAGCAGCGCGCGGCGCGCGGCCTCGCAACTGCGGCCAGGCGCCGCGGCGAAGTGGCGCACATGGGCGGCGCCATTGAAACTCTCGGGCTGAAAATTCAGCAGGGGCGCGGGGCCTTGCGACAAGCCGGCGCAACCGGCCAGCACGACGGGCGCAAGCCCCATGGCCAGGCGGCGCGAAACAACGACAAACGGCATCCGGATCACTGGTGCTCAGACAAGGCGCGATGGTAACGCGCCCCATTTTTCACCGCCCCGCACGCAGCGGCGCATGGGGCCGTGACGGGCGAATTTCAAGGGCTGGATGCTCATGTTTTTTTGAGCCGCAAGCGCTTGAAATGCCCGCCGCCGCGCGCAATTGAGACATCAAGCGGAAGACGCCGAATGGCCGATCCGCCACCCTCCAACCGAAAGGAAACCATCAGATGATCTTCACCGCTTCCGCCCCCATCGCCCGCCGCTCGGCCTATGCCCCCGCCCTGCGCTCGCTCGACCGCTTTCTGGACGACGCCCTGACCGTGGCGCGCACCGCCACGGCCAACGTGAGCGAGGACGACAAGGCCTGGAAACTGTCGATCGACGTGCCCGGCGTCGCCCGCGAGCAACTGACCATCGCCATCGAAGGCGCCACCGTCAAGGTCGAGACCGTGGAAGGCGCGCCGCGCCAATACAAGAAGGCCTACGAATTCGCGCAGGACGTGGACGCCGCCGCCAGCAGCGCCAAGCTGGAGCACGGCGTGCTGACGCTGACCCTCGCCAAGCTGGTGCCCGAGAGCAAGGCCACGACCCTGGCGATTCAGTAAACGCCGGCGCAGCGAATGACGAAAGGGCCCGGCTGGGCCCTTCTTGCTTTGGTGGGAGCGGGCTTGCCCGCGATGCGGCGACTCGTACAACAGGATGCGCCATCGCGGGCAAGCCCGCTCCCACACGATGACCCTCAAGCCGCCAGCGGCAGCATGTCCAGCGGCCAGCGCGGCTTGACGTCGAAAGCGTAGTCGGTGTTCGGTGCCTCCACGCCTGCCTGCACACGCATGGCGGCGGCCAGGGCGATCATGGCGCCGTTGTCGGTGCACAGGTGCAATTCGGGATAGTGCACGCGCACGCCGCTTTTCGCGCAAGCGGCATTCAGCGCCTCGCGCAGACGGGCGTTGGCGCCCACGCCGCCGGCCACCACCAGGCGCTTGAGCCCGGTCTGCTTGAGCGCGGCGAGCGACTTCTTCACCAGCACCTCGACGATGGCCGCCTGCGTGCTGGCCGCCAGGTCAGCGCGCGTCTGCTCGCACGGCACTCCCTCGAACTTCCTGGCCTGCGTCAGCACCGCCGTCTTCAGCCCCGCGAACGAGAAATCCAGATTGCCGCTGTGCAGCAGCGGGCGGGGCAGCTTGTAGGCGGTGTCGTCACCGAAATCGGCCAGCCGCGCCAGCGCCGGCCCGCCGGGGTAGCCCAGCCCAAGCAGCTTGGCGGATTTGTCGAAGGCTTCGCCAGCGGCGTCGTCGATGGTCTCGCCCAGCAGCTCGTAGCGGCCCACGCCATCGACGCGCATCAACTGCGTGTGGCCGCCGCTGACCAGCAGGGCAACGAAGGGAAATTCGGGCGGATCGGCGCTGAGGAAGGGCGACAGCAGATGCCCCTCCAGATGGTGCACGCCCAGCACGGGCTTGCCCAATGCCGCGCCCAGCGCGCAGGCCACGCCCGCGCCCACCAGCAGCGCGCCCGCCAGGCCGGGGCCGCGCGTGTACGCGACGACGTCGATGGCCGGCAGCGCCTGCTCCGCCTGCGTCAACACCTGGTTAGCGAGTGGAATCACGCGGCGGATGTGGTCGCGGCTGGCCAGCTCGGGCACCACGCCGCCGTAGTCGGCGTGCATCGCCACCTGGGAGTGCAGCGCGTGCGCCAGCAGCTCGGGCACGCCGCCATCGCGCGTGCGCACCAGCGCCACGCCGGTTTCGTCGCAGGACGATTCGATACCGAGGACGAGCAAGGACATGGCGCGGCATTATCCGCGCCGCGCCATCACCACGCCGGGCTCAGCCCATGTTGCCGGCGATGTAGCTTTCCAACTGCGCGATGACGAACGCCTGCTCGCGGATGGTGGCGTTCACCAAATCGCCGATGGACACCAGCCCGACCACGGCCCCGTCTTCCACCACGGGCAGGTGACGAACCTTGGCCTGGTTCATGATGCCCATGCACTCCTGCACCGTCTGGCGCGAGCTGACGACGTAGAGCTTGGCGGTCATCACGTCGGTCAGCATGGTGGTGGGCGATGCCAGCCCCTTGAGCGCGATCTTGCGGGCGTAGTCGCGCTCGGTGAAGATGCCCAGCAGCACCTCACCCTGCATGATCAGCACGGAGCCGACGTTTTTGTCGGCCATGCATTGCAGCGCATCGCGCACGGTGGCCGTGGGCGGCAGCGAATGCACGATACCGGTCTTGGAAGAAAGAATGTCGGCAACGGTCGGCATGGTGGTTCTCCTCCAGAAAGGGTGGCGGCGAAAGGTGGCTGCCATTGTGCACGGATCGCGCTCCGGCCGTTGTCAGTCGGCAACCCAAAAAAATGATCCTAGAAACGGCAGTTGGATGCGCCCGAGCGTGCCGTGATGGGCGTGCCA
>JAUNUR010000037.1 GCA_030538085.1 Pseudomonadota bacterium
CGCGGTTCAGGTCGATGCCGCTCATGCCGTGGTAGTCCTCGTGCAGCGACTTGCCAGCGTCTTCTTCAAGATGGGCGCGCACGAGCCTGACGGTCTTTTTCTCGTCACCAACGAAGAACGACACCTCGCCGCCCTGCACCACCGGAATCTCGAACTGGCTGACCTGGTAGCCCTTGGGCAGGTCAGGGTAGAAGTAGTTCTTGCGGGCAAAGATGCTGCGCGGCGCGATGTGGCTACCTAGCGCCAGACCAAGCTTGATGGCGCACTGCACCGCCTCGCGGTTCATCACCGGCAGCGTGCCCGGCAGCGCCAAGTCGACCGCGCTGGCCTGCGTGTTGGGCGCGGCGCCGAAGGCGGTGGCCGCGCGGCTGAATATCTTGCTTTGCGTTTGCAGTTGGGCGTGCGTCTCGAAGCCGATGACGACTTCGTAGCCCTGGATGAGTTTGGTAGCAGTCATGTAATGAAATAGGAAAGGATTCAGGGCTGCCAAAGCGATTTGGCTTTCGAGTTCAGCGCGACCAACTTATCCCAGTCAATCGACGCATCCTCTCGACAAAAATTCTGGGTGAACTCTGCGGTAAAGCGGGTGTGAAGACGCCCGAATGCCTCGTCAAACGCGTCGTTTCGCTGACGCGCCTCATGACCCAGCGGCTCAATAATTTGTTGATAAAGCAGTGGACTTCCGGAAATCAGGTGCCAAAAATCCTGGCCGCATAACTTCAAGTAATTTCCAGTCGCCTTGTGCGGCGCAGCATCGGCTCCATAGCAACAGCCATTAACAGCCACTACATGCGCGCGCGAGCCCGCAATACGCCGAGCGCGGTCAAAGTTTTGGACCATCTTGAGGATCTGAGACGAATTCCCCCAGTTTGGCCCGCTCTTGATCGAAACCATGTAGCGCACACCGTCGCGCACAAACTCCAGATCAATGCCCTCAGTGGTTGACTTCTGGCCACTATAAGCAAAACTGCAAATATGAATGGCCAGCCCCTCCAAAAACGCACCAAAAATCGTCTCTTCCTGCGAAGACAAATGCGCTGAAAGCAACTGCTTGACCAAATCTGGCGCACTCGTGATGGCTTTCGCCTTGAACAAGTAGGGATTCTTTCGTTTAAGCACCACCGCCAAGCGCAACCCCTCCAGGCTTGCCAGCCGCTTATCATGAAAATCAGGCGCGATCCGCTCGTGAACGTATTGTCTTGCGCTGTCGATCAAGGACATAAGGTGGCGCCTTCTCTTCCATCAAAATCCCTTGCACGGGCGTCAGTCGCTGGCGCGCCAGCTCTGCAAACTCTGCCGAGCGGTCAATACCAACAGCGGCACGCCCGCAACCAATGGCTGCTTCCAACGTGGTACCCGATCCAACGAAAGGATCCAGTACCGCATCACCGGGGTCCGTAAACAACTCGATAAACCACTTTGGCAGAGCCTCCGGAAACGCCGCACTATGTTTTTTGTTGCCGCACTCCGTGGCCAAGTGCAAAACATTGGTGGGGTAGGCCATGGTGCGCCCCTGCCAGTTGGCAATATTCTTGGCAAAGGCATTGCCAACTTGCGAGTCGTAGCGCACGACATCGTTTTTTCCCAATGATTTCAATCGGGTTTGTGCCCAGTCTCCCATAGGCACTTTCACCGCATCCTGATTCATCTTGAACTGCCGTTGCTTGGTGAAGTGCAGACAGCGCTCCCAAGCATCACGAAAGCGGTTCGGCCATTTCCCTGGATAACAGTTTTTCTTATGCCAAATATATTCTTCCGTCCAAAGCCAACCCTGTTTTCGCAAGGCAATGATGAGTTCCAGCACGTAAGTATGACGCTCACCATTAACCGCTTTCTCCTTGATGTTGAGTACAAAGGAACCGGTAGGCTTAAGTACACGCCGAAATTGCTCTGCACGCGGCAAGAACCATTCAACATAATCGTCGGGGTGAATGCCACCGTAGGTGGATCGACGCTGATCCGCATAGGGTGGGGAGGTGACGATCAAGTCGAAGCAGTCGTCTGGATACTGTTGCCGGAGCACGTCCAGACAGTCACCTTCATGAACGCTGGACGTCAGATCAGGCAACTTGCAGGCAGGCAATGGGGCATTCATGCACTTACCTCACTCACGCAAAGCCCTCCGGCGCGAACACGTGCCAGTCCGTCGCCTGCTGAAGCTGGTGCGCCACGTTCAGCAGCCTGGCCTCCTGCAGGTAGTTACCGACCAGTTGCAGGCCCACGGGCATGTTGTCCGCGCCAAAGCCGGCGGGCACGCTCATGGCCGGCAGACCCGCCAGCGAGGCGGACAGGGTGTAGATATCGGCCAGGTAGTCGGCCAACGGGTCGCCCGCGTTCTCGCCGATCTTGCGCGCCACACGGGGCGCCACCGGGCCGGCGATGACATCACACTGCTGGAAAGCGCGCTGCAGGTCGTCGGCGATCATGCGGCGGATTTTTTGCGCTTGCAGGTAGTAGGCGTCGTAGTAGCCGTGGCTCAGCACGTAGGTGCCGGTGATGATGCGGCGCTTGACCTCTTCGCCGAAGGCTTCGGCGCGGGTCTTGCGGTACATGTCGATCAGGTCGGTGTAGTTGCTGGCGCGGTGGCCGTAGCGCACGCCGTCGAAGCGCGACAGGTTGGAGCTGGCCTCGGCGGGGCTGATGATGTAGTAGACCGGAATCGACAACTCGGTGCGCGGCAGCGAGATGTCGACCAGTTGGGCGCCCAGCTTCTGCAGTTCGGCCAACGCACCATCCACGGCGGCACGCACGTCGTCGGCCAGACCATCGCCGAAGAACTCCTTCGGCACGCCAATGCGCAGGCCATCCAGGCGCTCGTTCAGCGCGCGGCTGAAATCCTCTTGGGCCAAGTCGAGCGAGGTGGAATCGCGGTCCAGATCAGGCCCGCACATGCTCGTGAGCACCAACGCGCAGTCCTCGGCGGTGCGCGCCATCGGACCGGCCTGATCGAGGCTGGAGGCGTAGGCGATCATGCCGTAGCGGCTGGCACGGCCATAGGTGGGCTTGATGCCGGTGAGGTTACAGAAAGCGGACGGCTGGCGGATCGAACCGCCGGTGTCGGAGCCGGTAGCGGCGGGCGTCAGGCGCGCGGCCACGGCAGCGGCGCTGCCGCCCGACGAGCCGCCCGGCGTGCGGCTGGTGTCCCACGGGTTGTGCACCTGACCGTAGGCCGAGGTCTCGTTGGCCGCGCCCATGGCGAACTCGTCGCAATTGAGCTTGCCCAGGCACACCATGCCGGCCGCGGCCAACTGGCGGGTCACCGTGCTTTCGAAAGGCGAGCGATAGCCTTGCAGCATCCTGGAGCCGGCGGTGGTCGGGAAGTCGGTGGTGACGAACACGTCCTTGTGCGCCACGGGCACGCCGGCCAGCGGCGGTGCATCACCGGCGGCGATGCGGGCATCCACCGCGCGCGCCTGCGCCAGCGTCACGTCTTCATCCATCGCCAGATAGGCGCCCAGGTGGGCGTGGGCCTTGCCACGCGCCAGGAAATGCTGCGCGGCTTCCACCGCCGACAGCTCACGCGACTTCAGTTTGGCGGCCAACTGGGCCACCGTCAGGTCATGCAGGGCGCTCATGCTTATTCGATCACTTTCGGAACCAGATACAGGCCATCCTCGACCGCCGGGGCGCTGCGCTGGTTGGCTTCGCGCTGGTCGGGTTCGCTGGCCACGTCGTCCCGCAGGCGCAACTGCACGTCCTGGATGGCGGCGATGGGCTGCGTCAGCGGCTCCACGCCCTGCGTATCCACCGCGCACATGGCCTCGACGATGTTGAAGAAACCGTTCAGCCGAGTGAGCATTCGCTCACCTTCCTCGCCGCTCAACTCAAGCCGCGCCAGATGCGCGATGCGGTTGATGTCCTCAGATGTCAAAGCCATGAAAAAGCACCCGAAACCATATGTAAATTCGAACTTTTGAACGCACGTCCTTGACAGATGCGGCAAAACGATGCGGTATTATCTCGCCTTTGTGCAAGCGGCCCGAAACGGGCTGAATTTGCATGAAATCACGCTGAAATCGCATCGAATAAGGGGCTGTGGCGCTTGGTGCTCGCCGCCGGCCCGTCAAAAGGACTCATTCATGTTTGGAGCTTTCCGTCGGTATTTCTCGACCGACCTGGCCATCGACCTCGGCACCGCCAACACCCTGATCTACGTGCGCGACAAGGGCATCGTGCTGGACGAGCCCTCGGTGGTCGCCATCCGTCACGAAGGCGGCCCGCAGGGCAAGAAGACGATCCAGGCCGTCGGCACCGAAGCCAAGGCCATGCTGGGCAAGGTGCCGGGCAACATCGAGGCCATCCGCCCG
Source organism: Pseudomonadota bacterium (assembly GCA_030538085.1). GTDB lineage: Bacteria > Pseudomonadota > Gammaproteobacteria > Burkholderiales > Burkholderiaceae_C > Ottowia. The sequence continues at coordinate 4,308 of JAUNUR010000037.1, forward strand.
ATGAAGGACGGCGTGATCGCCGACTTCACCGTCACCGAGCAGATGCTCAAGCAGTTCATCAAGATGGTGCATGCGCGCGGTCTGTTCCGCAGCCCGCGCATCATCATCTGCGTGCCCTGCGGCTCCACCCAGGTGGAGCGCCGTGCCATCCGCGAATCGGCGCTGGGCGCCGGCGCTTCCGAGGTGTACCTGATCGAGGAGCCCATGGCCGCTGCCATCGGCGCCGGCCTGCCCGTCAGCGAAGCCAGCGGCTCGATGGTGGTCGACATCGGCGGCGGCACCACCGAGGTGGGGGTGATCTCGCTCGGCGGCATGGTCTACAAGGGCAGCGCGCGCGTGGGCGGCGACAAGTTCGACGACGCCATCATCAACTACATCCGCCGCAACTACGGCATGCTGATCGGCGACCCGACGGCCGAGCTGATCAAGAAGCAGATCGGCAGCGCCTTCCCCGGCAGCGAGGTGCGCGAGATGGAAGTCAAGGGCCGCAACCTCAGCGAAGGCGTGCCGCGCAGCTTCACCATCAGCAGCAATGAGATTCTGGAAGCGCTGACCGAGCCGCTGAACAACATCGTGTCGGAAGTGAAGAAAGCGCTGGAAGAAACCCCACCAGAGCTGGGCGCCGACATCGCCGAGCGCGGCATGATGCTCACGGGCGGCGGCGCGCTGCTGCGCGACCTGGAGCGCCTGCTGGCCGAGGAAACCGGCCTGCCCGTGCTGGTGGCCGAGGAGCCGCTGACCTGCGTGGTGCGCGGCTGCGGCCTGGCGCTGGAGCGCATGGAGCGGCTGGGCGGCATTTTCACGAATGAATAGGCCCACCCCTGTGGCGCTGCGCGCCTTCCCCTCAAGGGGACAACGCTGGTGGCCGGTGCAAGCCCGGCCACGGCGTTCTGGCATGGCCTGCTCCGCGGCCTTTTGAAAGGGCTTGCTGCGCAGCCCTGAAGGCAGGGCGCAGCCGTTTTTTCAGGCGGCTGCTGGCTTATTGAGATTTTCAAAAATCACGGCAACGCGGTCTATCAGAAAGAAATCCCCCTCTCCCTTTGGGAGAGGGTTGGGGTGAGGGCAAGCGGCGTGTCATGAATTACGAAATATTCAATAAGCACAAATAGTCACCTGGCGCAGGCACAACAAGCGGATAATGCTCTTGTTTTGGTAGTAAATCGATCCGTGCCGCGCCGCTGATCCGCCATGCCTCTGGAAACACTTGACCGCTCACCGCCGCCCTTCTTCAAGCAAGGGCCGTCGGCGCTGTCCCGGCTGGTGTTTTTCAGTGCGTTGGCCTTGTTTCTGATGGTGGCGGATGCGCGTTTCCACATCGTGCAGCCGGTACGCGCGCTGATCGCCACGGTGCTGTACCCGGCCCAGTGGCTGGCGCTGCAGCCGGTGCAGATGGTGCAGACCGGCCTGGGCTATCTGACCGAGCTGAAAACCGCCCGCGTGACCGAGGAGACAGCGCGCCTGAAGCTGGCCGAGCAATCGGCCCGCGCCGGGCAGGTGGAGCAGTTGCTGCTGGAGAACCAGCGCCTGCGCGAGCTGCTGGGCCTGCGCGAGCGTTTGCAGGCGTCCGGCACGGCGGCGCAGGTGCTGTACGACGCCACCGACCCCTACAGCCGGCGCGTGGTCATCGGCAAAGGGCAAATGCAGGGCATCGAGCCCGGCTCGCCGGTGATGGACGAATCCGGCGTGCTGGGCCAGGTGACGCGCGTGTACCCCTTCGTCAGCGAGATCACGCTGCTGATCGACCGCGATCAGGTGATCCCGGTCATGAACACGCGCACCGGCGCGCGCAGCGTGGCCTATGGCGACCCATCGCCGCGCGGCGGCATGATGGAGTTGCGCTACATGGCCGCGACCGACGACGTGAAGGAGGGCGACCTGCTCAGCACCAGCGGCGTGGACGGCGTGTACCCACCCGGCCTGCCGGTGGCCCGCGTGGTGTCGGTGGACCGCCGCAGCGACACCTCGTTCGCCCGCATTCAGTGCCTGCCGCTGGCCAAGCTGCAGGGCGTAACGCACGTGATGGTGCTGTCCCCCATCACGCGCCAGGTATCGCAAGGTGGTGATGGCGGCGTGCAAGCGGCTCCCGCAGCACCGGCCTCCGCCACGGCCCCGGCGGCCTCGCCCGCCGCGCCCGCGTGCGCCCGCTTCCACGCCGCCCGCGCGCCGCGCCGCGACACGAGGAGCCCGCCGATGATCATGCCGCGCGGTCAGGAACTGCTGCTGCCGGCCAGCCCCAGCTTCATCTGGGGCAGCCTGGCCATCGCGCTGATGCTGAACCTGCTGCCGCTGGGCCGCGTGCTGTGGATGCCCGATGTGCTGGCCGTGGTGCTGGTGTTCTGGAGCATTCACCAGCCCCGCCGCGTGGGCTTGGGGGCGGCCTTCGTGTTCGGGCTGGCGCTGGACGTGCACCAGGCTTCGCTGCTCGGCCAGCACGCACTGGCCTACACGGTGCTGATCTATTGCGCCATCATGATTCACCGGCGCATCCTGTGGTTCACGGTGCCGGGACAGTCGCTGCAGCTGCTGCCCTTGTTCGCGCTGGCGCATGCCATCACGATCGTGCTGCGGCTGATCGGTGGTGCCGTGTTTCCAGGCTGGCCGGTATTTCTGGCGCCGCTGCTCGAAGCGGCCTTGTGGCCGTTCGTCAGCGTACTGCTGCTGGCGCCGCAGCGGCGCGCGCCCAACCCCGATGCCAACCGGCCGCTGTGAGGAAGTCAGGATGAAATCAGCCTGCATCGCCCGTCCAGCAACAACAATTCGCTATCTTTTTGTTAGCAATGACGAAATGATCTTGCTGCGCGTCGATGACGGCGGCTGCGCCGTCATGAGCGGTGACGTCGCCCGGCAATCGCCGTGGCCGGACCTGTGCCGGCCACTGGCGCAGGGGGGTGTCACCCCATGATCACCGAAATCCGCAACACCGAAGCTGAGTTGCTGCGTTTTCGCCTGCGCCTGGCCGTCGTCGCGCTGATGGTGCTGCTGTGCTTCGGGCTGCTGGGGTGGCGGCTGTACCACCTGCAAGTGCTGCGCCACGAAGACCTGGCCCACCAGGCCGAGACCAACCGCACGGCGGTGGTGCCGATCGTGCCGCACCGTGGCGAAATCCTGGATCGCAACGGCGTGGTGCTGGCCACCAACTACCGCGCCTACACGCTGGAGATCACGCCCTCGCGCCTGGGCCGGCCCGTGAACGAGGCCATCGACGCCATCGGCCAGGTGGTCGACGTGACCCAGCGCGACCGGCGGCGTTTTCAGCGCCTGCTGGAGGACTCGCGCAACTTCGAATCGCTGCCCATCCGCACGCGCCTGTCCGACGAGGAGGTGGCGCGCTTCGCCGCGCAGCGCTACCGCTTCCCGGGCGTGGAAATCAAGGCGCGGCTGTTCCGCACCTACCCGCTGGGCGAAACCGGCGCGCACGTGGTCGGCTACATCGGCCGCATCAACCAGAAAGAGAAAGAGCGCATCGACGAGTCGGACGACGCGGCCAACTACCGCGGCACCGACTACATCGGCAAGCTGGGCGTGGAAAGCAGCTACGAGAAGGTGCTGCACGGCACCACCGGCGTCGAGCAGATGGAAACCTCGGCCGGCGGCTACGCCGTGCGGCGCCTGGCCAGCCACCCGGCCACGCCGGGCGATTCAGTGCACCTGTCGATCGACATCCACCTGCAGCAACTCGTGGAGCAGATGTACGGAGAGCGGCGCGGCGCGCTGGTGGCCATCGACCCGCAGAACGGCGAAATCCTGGCCTTCGTCAGCAAGCCCACCTACGACCCCAACCTGTTCGTCGAAGGCATCGACCACGAAACCTGGGACGAGCTGAACAACTCCATCGACAAGCCACTGCTGAACCGCGCCTTGCGCGGCACCTATCCGCCCGGCTCCACCTACAAGCCCTTCATGGCCCTGGCGGCGCTGGAAACCGGCAAGCGCAGCACCGGCACCACCATCATGGACGGCGGCTCGTGGACCTTCGGCGGCCACACCTTCCGCTCGGGCCACGCGCTGGGCGCGGTCGACCTGAACCGCAGCATCGTCAAGTCCAGCAACGTGTACTACTACATGCTGGCCAACGACATGGGCGTGAACCTGATCCACGACTTCATGAAGCCGCTGGGCTTTGGCCAGATCACCGGCATCGACATCCCGGGCGAAACGCGCGGCATCCTGCCCTCCACCGAGTGGAAGCGCACGACCTACAAGCGGCCCGAGCAGCAGCGCTGGTACGCAGGCGAAACCATCTCGCTTGGCATCGGCCAGGGCTACAACAACTTCACCATGCTGCAACTGGCCAGCGCCACCGCCACCGTGGCGGCTGGCGGCGTGCGCCACACGCCGCACCTGGTGAAGGCGCAGCAGGACGCCCTGAGCCAGCAGATGACCGAGTTGCCGCAGCCCCCTGGTCAATCCCTGGGCTACAAGCCCGAGCACGTGGCCGCCGTCAAGCGCGGCATGGTGGGCGTCACGCTGGAGGGCACCTCGCGCCGCGTGATGGCGGACGCGCCCTACCTGTCGGGCGGCAAGACTGGCACCGCGCAGGCCGTCAGCATCGGCCAGAGGGGCCGCTACAACGCCGCCAAGCTGGCCGAGCACCAGCGCGACCACTCGCTCTACATCGCCTTCGCGCCGGCCGACAACCCGCGCATCGCGGTGGCCGCCATCGTCGAGAACGCCGGTTTCGGCGCCGCCCACGCCGCGCCACTGGTGCGCCGCGTGATGGACTACTGGCTGGCCGGCGTGTACCCCAGCGAGGCCGACATTGCCGCCCTGCAGCGCGGCCAGGCCACCGCCCCCATCGGCACACCACGGCGCGTGGCCGACGTGGTGCAGCAGTCGCCGGGGTTGATCGCGCCCTGACGCGGCGTTGTCCTGCGTATCCGCCCGCCGACCCACTCCACAATGACGGGGGAATGACCCCGTGGGTCGCCCGTTGACATGTGGTCAGGCGTTCGTCAAGAAGCTACGACGGCTTCTCATGCGCATTGGCTTTCGAGATGACAAATGACTTCGCTGCGCTTCAATGACAAAGAAGTCATTCGTCATCGTCTTGAACGCAAAACAGTATCAGCCCGCCGTCGAAGGCAGAGGACACAAAAGACACGATCCGGCAGGTTGGCGCACGCCGACAAAGTACGCAACGCAGCCGCCCCCTCCCCGTCATTGCGGCGAAAGCCGCAATCCACACGGCGTCCGCAGGTCAACGCCGTGTCCAGGCAACGCTCCATGGATGGCGGCTTTCGCCACAATGACGAGGGGACAAAGAAGTCATTCGTCATTTGTCATGCGGCGCCAGCCGCGGTCATTCGTCATCGTCTTGAACGCAAAGCGACATCAGCAGTCATGCAGGAAGGCTATGAGACCAATAAATACTATTGACTTTAAAAATTAATTTATTTTCACTAACATCCCTTGGGTGGATGCAATCTTGCTCCGCCCCCAACGCCAACCCGAAGGAGTACCCATGAGCGACGACATCAAGAAGTGCCCCGTGACCCACCTCACCACCGACTTCGGCGCCCCCGTGCCGACCAACCGCGACAGCCTCACCGCCGGCCCGCGCGGCCCGCTGCTGGCGCAGGACGTGTGGCTGAACGAGAAGCTGGCCAACTTCGTGCGCGAAGTCATCCCCGAGCGCCGCATGCACGCCAAGGGCTCGGGCGCCTTCGGCACCTTCACGGTGACCAAGGACATCACGAAGTACACCCGCGCCAAGATCTTCAGCGAAGTCGGCAAGAAGACCGAGATGTTCGCCCGCTTCACCACCGTGGCCGGCGAGCGCGGCGCGGCCGATGCCGAGCGCGACATCCGCGGCTTCGCCCTCAAGTTCTATACCGAAGAGGGCAACTGGGACATGGTCGGCAACAACACGCCCGTGTTCTTCATCCGCGACCCGCGCCAGTTCCCCGATTTGAACAAGGCCGTCAAGCGCGATCCGCGCACCAACCTGCGCAGCGCCACCAACAACTGGGACTGGTGGACGCTCAACCCCGAGGCGCTGCACCAGGTCACCGTGGTGATGAGCGACCGCGGCATCCCCAAGAGCTACCGCCACATGCACGGCTTCAGCTCGCACACCTACAGCTTCTGGAACAAGGACGGCGAGCGCTTCTGGATCAAGATGCACTGGCGCACCCAGCAGGGCATCCAGAACCTGACCGACGCCGAAGCGGCCGAGCTGGTCGGCCAGGACCGCGAAAGCCACCAGAAGGATTTGTACGAAGCCATCGAGCGCGGTGAATTCCCCAAGTGGAAGCTGTTCATCCAGGTCATGCCCGAAGCCGACGCCGAGAAGTACCGCCTGCACCCGTTCGATCTGACCAAGGTCTGGTACAAGGGCGACTACCCGCTGATCGAGGTGGGCGAGTTCGAGCTGAACAAGAACCCCGAGAACTTCTTCGCCGACGTCGAGCAGGTGGCGTTTGCCCCCGGCAACCTGGTGCCCGGCATCGGCGCCAGCCCCGACCGCATGTTGCAAGCGCGCCTGTTCAACTACGCCGACGCGCAGCGCTACCGCCTGGGCACCAATTACCAGCAGATTCCGGTGAACAAGGCACGCTGCCCGGTCAACAGCAACCACCGCGACGGCATCGGCCGCGTGGACGGCAACTACGGCGGCCTGCCGCACTACGAGCCCAACAGCTTCGGCCAGTGGCAAGCCCAGCCCGACTTTGCCGAGCCGCCGCTCAAGATCACCGGCGACGCCAAGCACTGGAGCTTCCACGAGGACGACAGCAACTACTTCGAGCAACCGGGCAAGCTGTTCCGCCTGATGAAACCCGAACAGCAGGAAGCCCTGTTCGGCAACACCGCCCGCGCCATGGGCGACGCGCCCGAGTTCGTCAAATTCCGCCACATCCGCAACTGCCACGCCGCCGACCCGGCCTACGGCGCCGGCGTGGCCAAGGCGTTGGGGCTGAATCTTGAGAAGGCGCTGGCCTCGAAGAAGGACGACCCGATGTTCGGCAACCCGCTGGTGGCGCTGCCGGCATGACAGCTTGATGCACAAAGGTGGCTGCAGCGCTTGAAAACCAAGCGCGTGCAGCTATCTTTTATATAGTTTCCGTACAAAAAAAGCCTTGGCGATTGCCAAGGCTTTTTTACTGCATTTCTCAAAAGGCCGCGGAGCAGGCCATCCGCGAACGCCGTGGAGCGGGCTTTGCCCGGCCACTGACGTTGCTCCCCTCCGGGAGAAAGCCTGCTCAACGGCCTCGACATCGAGCGCGGTGACCACCGGGGCCAGCTTGTGAAGGTGCGCGGGCAACTGTGCGTGCTGGAAGCCATGAGCTTGTTCCACGATGGCAGCACCACTCTGCGGCTGGATTAAATGATTAGACCCAAACGGATATAATCAGCCATACCCAACCTCCAACCTCACCGCAGGAGCGCCCCCATGAGCACCACCTTAGACCCCCGCGTTTCCGAATTCGAGACACAAGAGCAGGCAGACAGCTATGACCGCTGGTTTCGTGCCAAGGTGCAGGAGGCCAGCGACAGCAAACAGCCGCGCATCCCACACGACCAAGTGATGGCGGAAATGTGGGCCGTCATTGACCAGCATGTTCCCAAAAAAGCGGTTGCCTGATGTTGCCCATTGTTTGGGCTGATGAAGCGCGCGCCGATTTACTGGGCATCGTCCGGTATGTGGCCGAACGCAACCCATCGGCTGCTGTGCAGCTAGGCCGGGCTATCGAGCAAAGCACATGGCCGCTGCCTCAAAACCCTTACCTGTTCAAGCGCAGTGAGTGCGTGGAAGGATGCAGGGAAATTGTGGTGCATCGAAATTACATTCTGATCTACAGGGTGAGGGAAGCGATTGAAGTGTTGCGGGTGGCACATGCCCGGCAGGAATACCCATGACCAAAATTACAAGCATTGACGGTATTGAAATTGAAGAAAGCTCGGGTAACGTCTATGCCGACTTGGGCATGGCCGACGCCGATGAAATGCTGGTGAAGTCTCAGCTTTCCATGAAGATTGAGGAAATCATCAAATCGCGTGGCTGGACGCAGCAACAAGCTGCCGAAGTGCTGGGTGTGCCTCAACCCAGACTGTCCAAGATGCTGCGCGGCCAGTTCCGGGGTATCAGCCAAACGAAGATGCTGGAATGCCTGAACCTGCTGGGTTGTGATGTGCAAATTGTGGTTGCCCCGGCCAAGCGCACCGAAGCGCGCATCGGGCGGCTTGATGTGGTTTTCGCCTAACTTGCGTCGCGCTACTTGTGAAGGCTTATTTGGAGAGGGACGATTGAAATGCAAGTGCAAGAAATCAAAGACCCGTATCAGATGCCTCCCGTGGGGGAGTCGCTGCGGCAATATTACGAACGTTGCGGCTATCTAGGCAGTTTTGATAATCTCAGTGAAGCTTCATTGCAATCGCTGGAGCAAGAGCGGTGCGCGGAAATCGCAATTGCAAAGATGGCGGAAGTTGGCCCAATGGTATTCTTGCATGAGGGCTACATCTACAAACGCTACCCCGACGGCAAAATAGAACAGCTTCGCCGTGGATAAGGAAAAGCCGCTGGCGGTATTTTATGCTGGAACCAATGGCTCCGGTAAAAGTACCCTGCGTGACAGCAATCCCTTTCCCGGTCTGAAAGTGATTGATCCCGATGCGATTGCAAGGGGCATCAATCCTGGGAATCCCCACTCAGTTGAGAAGGAGAATGAAAATGATGGGCTGGTGGATCATCATTTCAAGACTCAACGTGCAGGAGTACGAGCGCGCTGATAAAGAAACGCACCGCGCGGCCGTTCTAGCGCAATGGGAAGTTGGTGTAAACGGCCTTCATTGGTTGGATCGCCTCATCAATGAGCACAAAGCTGTTCAGCTATCATTCAACGGCTACCCCAATCGCTATACCGCCCTTGCCGAAGATATCTTTCCATTGCTGAAAAATGCCGGCATTCAGCCTCCGAGAGAAGGTCTCACTATTATCGGCTTGGATGAAGGCGAAGAATATGTTCAGCCGCCCGGCTGGATAGGTGACATCGAAATGCACGCCGACCGCATGGCCACCTGCCCATCCGACCTGATGTTGACCATTGACGCTTGGGATCAGTCCTGAGTTTTGTGCCGATCAACCGAACAATCATATTCGTGTATTCATGCTGATTCTTCTTGACCAGGACGGTGTGCTGGCCGACTTTGAGCGCGGTTTTCACGACGGATGGAATGCTCGCGGCGATGTTCCGTGCCCGGCACTGCCGCTGGCGGCGCGACAGTCGTTTTACGTGCGCGACGACTACCCCAGCGAAAACCGTGATGTGGTGGAAGGCATCTATACGGCGCCGGGTTTTTTCCGCGACCTGCCACCCATGCCCGGGGCCATCGAGGCAGTGGCCGCCCTGCTGGCGCAAGGACATGACGTGCGCATCTGCACTTCGCCGCTGAACCAGTGGCGCCACTGCGTGACTGAGAAATACGAATGGGTCGAACGCCACCTGGGCACCGACTTCGTGCATCGGATGATCGTCACCAAAGACAAGACCGTGGTGTATGGCGATGTGCTGGTGGACGACAAGCCCGCTGTCACCGGCACACGCCAGCCGGTTTGGCAGCACGTCATCTTCGATCAGCCCTACAACCGACATGTGGCAGGGCCGCGCATGACATGGGCTTCGTGGCAAGCAGTGTTGCCGCAGCTTGCCCGCCGATGCTGAGGAAAGAACGTGAAAACCTTGAAAGACTTCCAGCGCCTTGCGGCCAGCGGGGAATTCAATCGCCTCATGGCCGAGGGCGTTGCTGATGCGATTGCCGAGAGCCGCGCCTTGGGTTTTCCCGTGAAAGCTCATCTGGACAGCGATCACGTGCCTGCGGCTGCCAACTTCGGATGCACCCTCACCCTGGTTCGCCACGGCCAAAGCCTGGCCAATGCGGGCGGCCTGACCATGCCGCACGCCGACATTCCGCTGACCGATGAAGGGCACGCGCAGGCTGCGGCGCTGGCCCGCGTGCTGCCTGGCTCACCCGCCCTGGTACTGACTTCGCCCTTTCTGCGCGCCCAGCAAACAGCCACGCCCTACTGCGAGCGCACCGGCATGGCCGCGCGAGTTGAAACGCTGCTGCAAGAGTTCGACGCTATCGACCCTGCCCTGCTGCAAGGTATGGATGGCGCGCAGCGCCGGCCAATAGCCGATGCGTTTTGGCAGGCCAGCGATGCCCATGCGCGCATGGGCGGCGCGGCAGAAACCTTTCATGAATTCGGCCAGCGCGTGCAGCGCTTCATTGACGACGTGTTGCCCACGCTGCCCGATGGCACCGTCGCCTTCGGGCACGGCCAATGGATCGCCATGCTGTGCTGGAAGCTGCTGGGTCTTGGGTTGGACGATGGCGCCGCCATGCGGCGCTTCAGGCTTTTTTCGAGCGGACTGCCATTGCACAACGGCGCCATCTGGCGCGTGTACAGATTGCCGGCCGGCGGCTGGCACATGCGCGCTGCTACCTCATGAACATCCAGTTGCGCCGCTTTGAGCGCAACCCGCATGGGCGCGACTTTGCCGTGGGCGATATCCACGGCCATTTCTCTGACCTGGCCGCAGGGCTGCAAGCCATCGGCTTTGACGACGCTTGCGACCGGCTTTTTTCGCTGGGCGATCTGGTTGATCGCGGCCCTGAATCGGCGCAGGTGCTCGACTGGCTCGCCAAGCCCTGGTTTCATGCCGTGCGCGGCAACCACGAGGCCATGGCCTGCGCGGCTATTGGCGGCGGCGAATACTCCGTGCGCTTTCATCTGGCCAACGGCGGCGGCTGGCTGCTCGCGCTGACAGCCAACGAACGTGAACGCATTGGCCTGGCGCTGCTCGATCTGCCGCTGGCGATGGAAGTAGACACGCCGAAAGGGCCGGTTGGGCTGGTTCATGCCGACCTGCCCACGGACGATTGGCAGGACGTGCGCAATGGTCACTTCACGCCGCGCGAGCAGGACTACTGCATCTGGTCAGTGGACCGCTACCAGCGCCAATACACCGCCAAGGTGCGCAACGTGCGCGCCGTGGTGCACGGTCACATGACGATTGCGCGGATGCAGGTATTGGGCAATGCGCACTTCATCGACACCAACGGCGGTGGCGGGGAGCATGGGCATTTCACCTTTCTGGAACTGTCCACGCTGAAGGCGCACCGGGGGCCGGGCGGGGAGCTGCTGGTGACGCCAAGGAAATACCGTTAGCGCGTGATGCCACGGCCTTTCCTGACCTCCGGCATCACAAGCTGCGCCCGGCGATCTACGCCATACACGATCTGCGCAGGCGCTTTGCCCACCACTGCCTGCGGCAATGCGGCGCGTGGATGTGCCACCAGCACGTTCGCACCGGTTTTCTGAATCACGTGGTGCTCGGTGACTTGGATGATCTCGCCACGGTAGGTCATGCCTTCAGCGGTTCGCACACCCCGCTTTTCATCCTTTGATGCCAACTTGAAGCCGCTGGCTTCATAGTGCATCTGCAAGCTGACCAATTCCTGCGCATGCGCGGAAGGCGCCTTGACTCCTCCTGAACAGGTTTGCCGCGCTTCTGCACGATAGTCAGGTCATGTGCATGGCGACCTCCCTGCTCACGGGCTTTGCGAAGCTGCTCGGCTTTTGTGGAACGTCCGCGCCTGCGACTCGTCGATGACCCCGCTACGGGCTGACTTGCACTGGGCGTGCGTGCCGCTTCCACAAACTGCATCGCCCACGCTTCGACATCGGGCTTGCACCAAAGCAGGCGCTTGGTGCCTGGCAGCCGACAAATGGGAGGAAGGGCGTAAGGCTTGCGCGACGCATCGCTTCGGATGCTGGCAGGCGATTTTTGGAGAAGAGCAGCAAGCTGCTCCACGGTGAGAAGTGCTTCCTTCGAGGCCCCAAAAAAGGAGCCGCGACCTGGCTTTTTCGCGGCGAACCGGCTGCCCGTGTCAACCAGAATCTTCACCGCTCTCGGCTGGGATGCAGCGCGTACGCACTGCACAAAGTTGCGTAGCCATTGCGCCACTGTGCCAAGCCCGCACAACGCCAAGCCTTTAGCGTTGGCACAATTTTGGCACAGCCACTGTGCCCAAAAAAGCTAACCATCGCAAAGCTGAGCAATACATTGCATCACTCAACCCATTGATTTACAAGAAAAAAATTGGCGCGACTGGCGGGGATCGAACCCACGACCCTCGGCTTCGGAGGCCGATACTCTATCCACTGAGCTACAGTCGCTTCAAGGCAAGCCGGTGATTATCCCTGATTGCGCCGGCACCCGTGCCGGAGCCGCCAGCAGCAACTGCCGTGGCAGGCCCACGCCGGCCAGGTAAGCGTCTATCGCCATGCGCATGTGCTCTCCAGGTCGAACGCTCGCCCCAGCAACCAGTTGTGGATCAGGCCACTCACCATGGCATGAAAGCCTTCGGCCAATACTTGGGCGCTGGCGGGCAACGCATGGTGGCGCAAGGCACTGGCGCGCTCGAACACTTCCCGCACGCGCTGGACATTCAGTCGATGCGCCTGTTCATGACGCTCTCGCACCGGCCACAGATCCTCGACGTGCTCGACCATCATGATGGCAATGTTCAGCACACGCTGCGTGCGGGTATCGTTGGCAATCTGCCCGACCGAGCGCTGCAATTGCATCGCCAACGCATCAATCGGATCGCCCGGCGCATCGGCAACGCCCGCCAGTTCCGATTCCAGCGGCAGCGTGACGCGCTCCATCATAGCGTTGAACAGGTCGACCTTGTCCTTGAAGTGCCAGTACACAGCGCCGCGCGTGACACCCGCCGCCTTGGCGATATTGGCCAGCGAGGTGCGCGACACACCACGCTGCTCGAACATCAGTTCGGCAGCATTCAGCAACGCCTCGCGGGTCGCCAAGGCCTCTTCCTTGGTGCGGCGCGCCATGCCCTCAGACCTCGAAATCCCTCAACATTTCACAGGATTTTAACATACATACATTCTTGAATGTATGTACACTTGCGGGTTTCCCCTTTGCGGGGTCAGGGGGCGTTGTTCACGCAAGAAATCTTCGTCCACTGTAACCTTTTTGCTTTTTTTGTTCGGCTGGCTTACCTGCCACGGACGCACACGATTCAACCCGAGAACAACGCATGCTCGACCATTCCGCCACCCGCCGCTCCTTGCCGCGCCGCCTGTTGCCCTTGGGGGTCACGCTGCTGCTGGCCGCCACCATGACCGCCTGCGGCAAGAAGAACGATCAGGCTGCCGGGCCGGGCGGCCCCGGCGGCGCCATGCCGCCGCCGGAAGTGGGCGTGGTCACAGTGCAGCCCGGCACCATTGGCCTGACGACCGAGTTGCCCGGGCGGCTGGAGCCATCGCGCGTGGCGCAGGTGCGTGCCCGCGCCACCGGCATCCTGACCAAGCGGGTATTCGCCGAGGGCAGCGATGTGAAGGCCGGCCAGTTGCTGTACCACATTGATGCGGCGCCCTACCAGGCCGCGCAGCAGAGCGCGCAGGCGCAACTGGCGCAGGCGCAGGCCAGTCTGGCCAACGCCAGCGCGCTGGTGGCGCGCTTTCGCCCGCTGGTGGCGGCCAACGCGGTAAGCAAGCAGGAGTTCGACACCGCCTGTGCCGCCGAGAAGGCGGCACAGGCGCAGGTGGCCGCCGCGCGCGCCGCCGTCCGCACGGCCAGCATCAATCTGGGCTACGCCACGGTAAAGGCGCCGATCTCGGGTCGCATCGGGCGCTCGCTGGTCACCGAAGGCGCGCTGGTCAGCGCCCAGGAGGGCACGCAACTGGCGGTGATCCAGCAAACCAACCCCCTGTACGTCAACCTCACCCAATCGGCCACCGAGGTGCTGCAACTGCGCCAGGCGCTGCAGGGCGGCCAGTTGGCGCGCTCGGGCACCGACGCGGCGCGCGTGCAAATCGTGCTGGATAACGGCCAGCCCCACGCCGAAGCTGGCCGCTTGCTGTTCACCGACCTGACGGTCGACCCCGGCACCGGCCAGGTCAGCCTGCGCGCCGAGGTACCCAACCCGCAGCAATTGCTGCTGCCCGGCATGTACGTGCGCGTGCGTCTGCAACAGGCGGAGGTGGACAACGCCATCCTGCTGCCGCAGCAGGCCGTCACGCGCGGCGGCCCGCAGGGCGACACGGTGATGGTGGTGGGCAATGACGGCTCGCTCGCGCCGCGCCCAGTGAAGGTGGGCGAGGCGCAGGGCAATCAGTGGCTCATCCTCGATGGCTTGAAGCCCGGCGAACAGGTGATGGTGGACGGCTTCATGAAACTGATGCCGGGCGTGAAGACCGTCAAGCCGGTTCCTTACAAGCCAAATCAGGCGCCAGCGCAGCAGGGACAGGCGCCAAAAGCTCCTGAAAATGTAGCATCCAGCCCGGCTTCGGCAGCCTCTCGCTGATCGGGAAACAGTCACCGATCATGCCCAAGTTCTTCATCCACCGCCCCATCTTTGCCTGGGTAATCGCCATCTTCGTGGTGATCGCCGGCATCGTGTCGATCACGCAACTGCCGGTGTCGCAGTACCCCTCGGTCGCGCCGCCCACCATCCGCGTGCTGACCACCTACCCCGGCGCCAGCGCCCAGACCATCGACGAAACCGTGATCTCGCTCATCGAACGCGAGATGAACGGCGCCGAGGGCTTGATGTACATGGAATCACGCTCGCCGGCTTCCGGTTTCGCGCAATTGACACTCACCTTCGAGCCCGGCACCGACCCCGACCTGGCCCAGGTCGAGGTGCAAAACCGCCTGGCCCGCGCCCAGCCACGCCTGCCCGAGCTGGTCAAGCGCACCGGCGTGCGCGTCGACAAGGCCACCAGCAACTTCCTGCTGGTGGTGTCGTTCAGCTCCAAGGGCGCCGCCACGCGCAACCAAGTGGCCGACTACGTGAACCGCAACATCGTGCCCGAGTTGCAGCGCGTGCCGGGCGTTGGCGGCGTGCAGCTGTTCGCGTCGGGTCAGGCCATGCGCATCTGGATCGACCCGGCCAAGCTGGAGGGCTATGGCCTGTCGCCACCCGATGTCAACGCCGCCATCGCCAGCCAGAGCATGCAGATCTCGGGCGGCACGCTGGGCGACACGCCCAGCGTGCCGGGCCAGGGCATTTTCGCCACCGTCACGGTGCCAAGCGGTCAACTGAGCACGCCGGAAGAGTTCGGCAACATCGTGCTGCGCGCACGCGCCGACGGCTCCGCCGTGCGCCTGAAGGACGTGGCGCGCATCGAACTGGGCGTGGAGACCTACGGCTTCACCTCGCGCGAGAACGGCCAGCCCTCGGTGGCCGTGGCCGTGCAGCTCACCTCCACCGGCAACGCCATGGCCACCTCCACGGCCATCAAGCAGCGCATGGCCGAGCTGCAGTCGTTCCTGCCCGAGGGCGTGGAATGGAAAATCCCCTACGACACCTCCAAGTTCGTGCAAATCTCGATCCAGAAGGTGGTGGTGACGCTGCTGGAAGCCATCGGCCTGGTGTTCCTGGTGATGTTCGTGTTCCTGCAGAACTGGCGCTACACGCTAATTCCAACCATCGTGGTGCCGATCGCGCTGCTGGGCACCTTCGCGGTGCTGCTGTACGCGGGCATGTCGATCAACATCCTGGCCATGTTCGCCATGGTGCTGGTGATCGGCATCGTGGTGGACGACGCCATCGTGGTGGTGGAAAACGTCGAACGCATCATGGCCGAGGAAGGCCTGCCGCCCAAGGCCGCCACCATCAAGGCCATGAGCCAGATCACCGGCGCCGTGGTGGGCATCACGGTGATCTTGGTGTCGGTGTTCATACCACTGGCCTTCTTCGGCGGCGCCACGGGCAACATCTATCGCCAATTCGCCATCGTGATGGCGGTGTCGATCGCCTTCTCGGGCTTCTTCGCGCTGACACTCACGCCGGCCCTGTGCGCCACCATGCTCAAGCCCATTGCCAAGGGCCACGCGCACGACAGGAAGACCGGCCTCTTCGGCCCCTTCTTCAACGTGTTCAACCGCGGCTTCGGCCGCGCCACGCGCACCTACGAACGCAGCATGCTGCGCGTGATGCGCCGCTCCTGGCTCACGGTGGGCCTGTACGCGGCCATCATCGCCTGCGTGGCGCTGCTGTTCATGCGCCTGCCCACCGCCTTCCTGCCGACCGAGGACCAGGGCAGCGTGATCATCAACGCCCAGTTGCCGCCCGGCGCCACGCAAGAGCGCGCCATCGCCGTGATGAGCGAGGTCGAGAAATACATGATGGCCCAGCCCGAGGTGGACAACATCGTCAGCGTGATGGGTTTCAACTTCTCGGGCACCGGGCAGAACATGGCGCTGGCCTTCGCCACGCTGAAGGACTGGTCCGAACGCACCAAGCCGGAGCAAAGCGCGCAGTCGCTGGCCGGGCGCGCCACCGGGGCGCTCAGCCGCATCCGCGATGCCTTCGTGATCGTCATCACGCCGCCGGCGATCCCCGAGCTGGGCACCGGCAGCGGTTTCTCGTTCCGCCTGCTGGATCGCAATGGCATGGGCCATCAGGCGCTGCTGGCCGCGCGCGGACAGGTTCTGGGCGCCGCCGCCCAAAGCAAGATACTGGCCCAGGTGCGCCCCGAGGGCGTGGAAGACGCGCCGCAGTGGGAGATCGACATCAACCGCCACGCCGCCGCCGCGCAGAACGTGAGCGTGGGCGCCATCGCCACCACGCTGGGCACGGCACTGGGTTCGGCCTACGTCACTGACTTCCCGAACCAGGGCTACATGCAGCGCGTGACGGTGCAGGCCGAGCCCTCCGCCCGCATGACGCCCGATGACGTGATGGCGCTGAAAGTGCCCAACACGCAGGGCCAGCTGGTGCCGCTGTCCACCATGATCAGCGCCAAGTGGGTCACCGGCCCGATGCAGCTGACGCGCTACAACGGTTATCCGTCGATGAGCATCGCCGGCGCCGCCGCCCCGGGCTACTCGTCGGGCGACGCCATGGCCGAGATGGAGCGCATCGCCGCCACCCTGCCACCGGGCTTCGGCTACGAATGGACCGGCATCTCGCTGGACGAGAAAAAAGCCGGCGCGCAGTCGGCCATCCTGTATGCGTTCTCGATCCTGGCCGTGTTCCTGTGTCTGGCCGCGCTGTACGAAAGCTGGACCATTCCGCTGGCGGTGATCCTGGTGGTGCCGCTGGGCGTGCTGGGCACGCTGTTCGGCGTGTGGATGCGCGGCATGCCGAACGATGTGTATTTCCAGATCGGCCTGATCACCGTCATTGGCCTGTCGGCCAAGAACGCCATCCTGATCGTCGAATTCGCCAAGGACCTGCAGGCCGAGGGCATGAGCGTGCTGCAGGCCGCGCTGGCGGCCGCGCGGCTGCGCTTTCGGCCCATTTTGATGACGTCGCTGGCCTTCATCCTGGGCGTGGTGCCGCTGTACATTGCCTCCGGCGCCAGCTCGGCCAGCCAGCGCGAAATCGGCACCGGCGTGTTCTGGGGCATGACGGTGGGCACCACGCTGTCGGTGATGATGGTGCCCGTCTTCTTCCTGCTGGTGCGCACGCTGTTCCGCAACCGCGAAGAGCGGGCGCATGATCGCGCGCTGGCCGCTGGCGAAGAAATCACCCTGGCCGACCAAGGCCCCAAGGAGGTCATGATTCCATGACGACGAGTTTCCTACCACTGTCCGCACTGCCCGGTCTGCGCGCCGGCCTCGGCACCCTGGCCCTGGCCGTTCTGGCCGGCTGCTCCTTCGTGCCCAGGCACGAGCGCCCGGCCGCGCCGGTGGCCGCCACCTGGCCCGACAGCGCCGGCGCTCAGGAGGCTGGCGCTGGCGCCGCCGCGGCCGATCTGCCCTGGCAGCAATTCGTGCACGACGCGCAACTGCGCGAAGTGATCCAGATGGCGCTGGACAACAACCGCGACCTGCGCATCGCGGTGCAGGCCATCGAGCAGGCGCGCGCGCAGTACCAGATCCGCCAGGCCGATCAGTTCCCCACCGTCGGCCTCTCTGGCGGCGGCACGCGCTCGGCGCCCAACCCCATGCAGGCGATGGGCGGGCCCAGCGTGGCGTCGAACTACAGCGTGGGCGTCGGGGTAGCCGGCTGGGAACTGGACTTCTTTGGCCGCGTGGCCGCGCTGAAGGACGCGGCGCTGGCCAACTACCTGGCAACGGAAGAAGCCCGCAAGGCTGCGCAGATCAGCCTGATCGCCGCCGTCAGCGGCGCCTGGCTGCAACTGAAGACCGACACCGAACTGCTGGCCCTGACCGAGCGCACGCTGGGCACGCGCGATCAGTCACTGCGCCTGACCAGGCTGCGTTTCGACCACGGCGCCTCCTCCGCGCTCGACATGCGCCTGGCCGAGTCGCTGGCGGCCAACGCGCAGGCCACGCGCGCCCAGCAGCAGCGCCTGCGCGCGCAGGGCATCAACCTGCTCACGCTGCTGGTCGGCCAGCCGGTGCCCGAGCGGCTGATCCCCTCGCTGCCGCCGGTGCACACGCCCGAGCCGCCGCGCGACCTGACCCAGCCCACGCCCACCGTGCAGCCAGCCGCCGAGCTGCCTACCTTCACTCAGGTGCCGGCCGGTCTGCCGTCCGACCTGCTGCTGCGCCGCCCGGACATCCGCGCCGCCGAGCAGCAGTTGATCGCCGCCAACGCCAACATCGGCGCCGCGCGCGCCAACTTCTTTCCGCGCATCTCGCTCACCGGCTCGCTGGGCCGGGTCAGCAGTGATCTGGACGGCCTGTTCGGCTCCGGTGGCAGCCGGGCCTGGTCGTTCGGCCCCAGCATCACGCTGCCCATCTTCGACATGGGCCGCAACCAGGCCGGCCTGGACGCCGCCAAGGCAGGCCGCGAGATCGCCGTGGCGCAATACGAAAAAGCGGTCCAGGGCGCCTTCCGCGAAGTGGCCGACGCACTGGCCAGCCGCGCCACGCTGACCGACCAGCTGGCGGCACTGCAAGCGCAGGCCACGGCCGAGCGCGACCGCTTCCGCCTGGCCGATCTGCGCTACCGCAACGGCATCGCCAACTACCTGGACCTGCTGGACGCGCAACGCTCGCTGTTCGCCATCGAGCAGGCGCTGGCACAGGTGCGCCTGGCCCAGCGCGCGGGCGAAGTGCAGCTGTACAAGGCACTGGGCGGCGGATGGACCGAACCGCCGCCGACACCACCGCCCGCGGCCAACTGATCCCCTGGCAACCGGGGTCAGAGCCCGCGCTCAAACTCGGGATTCGAGGGGCACAACCTATAATTGATGCCCTTGCCGCCCGCGCAGGCCATTCGTTTCTTGACCGTCGTCTGGCCGCGTGGCGCGAGCCTCCGCCTCAACCCACGATCCAATTCCCTCAGAGAGCGTCATGAGCGACAACACGCACGAAGCACACACCAACCCCATCAAGACACCCAAGCAACTGTTCTGGGTCAGCGCGGTGGCCTTCGTGCTACCGATTCTCATCATCATCGGTCTGGTGTACTCCATGACATCGAGCCCCCAGACGGCATCGGGCGACCCCGAGGCCGAGCGTGCCATCGCCGAGCGCCTGCAGAAGGTCGGCACGGTCAGCATCGGCGCCAGCAGTGATGCCAACCGCCCGCTGGCCAGCGGCGAAGAGGTCTACAAGGCCCAGTGCGCGGCCTGTCATGCCACCGGCGTGTCGGGATCGCCCATACTGGGCGATGCGGCGGCCTGGGGCCCCCGGCTGGGACAAGGCTACGACACGCTGCTGACGCACTCGCTGAAGGGCTTCAACGCCATGACACCACAGGGCGGCGGCAACTTCACCGATCTTGAAGTCGGCCGCGCCGTGGTCTACATGGCCAATGCCGCTGGCGGCAATCTCCCGGAACCGGCCACCCCCGCTGACGCGGCCAGCGCCGCCGCTCCGGCTGCCGAACCCGCCCCCGCCGCGTCCGCCGCTGAACCGGCTCCGGCCGCGTCCGAGCCGCCAGCAGCCCCTGCCGCCGAAGCGCCCGCATCGGCTGCCGCGCCCGCCGCTGTCGTGGCGGCGGCGCCGGCCGCCGCGGCCGCTGCCACCACGTCCGACCCAGCCGTGGGCAAGGCGCTGTACGAGAAGGCATGCACCATGTGCCACGCCACCGGCGTGGCCGGCGCGCCCAAGTCGGGCAGCAAGGAAGAGTGGGCACCCCGCATCGCCAAGGGCATGGACGAGCTGTACAAGTCCTCCCTCAACGGCCTCAACGCCATGCCGCCGCGTGGTGCCTCGACCGCCTCCGACGACGAGATCAAGGCCGCCGTGGATTACATGGTGAACGCGGCGCGCTGAAAGCCCCCCTCTCGAACCTGAAAAAAACCGCTCGATCGATCGGTTTTTTCATGCGCAAGCCCGATCAAGATTCACCGGCGAAGGCCGGGATCCATGTTTCCCCGCACACGCCGTCTGGATTCCGGCCTTCGCCGGAATGACGAGTTACCCTAGAAACGGCAGTTGGATGCGCCCGAGCGTGCCGTGATGGGCGTGTCAGGCAAGGCGCGAGGACGCGGCAGGCTCGTGCCTGCAAGGACGAGCAACGCCGCATGGCGCGGCCAGCGCGGTGCGATCGGGTGCATAGCGCGCTCACCCAACAGGTGAATGTGATCGATGCTGTGAAAGTCAGTACTCATGCCAGTTGTCCAAGGATGGCGAGCGGTCAACTGCCGTTTCTAGGGTTATTGCGGCTTTGATCTGGAATTGGAATGAGGACTGGGCACATAGCCCTCCCGTGCCGGCAGGTCGGCGGCGCGCACTGGCCGTGGCGCCCAACGGCCGGCCTCCACCTCGTCGGCCACCAGCGCCATGTCCTGCGTATGCACCAAACCAAAGCCCCGGTCGGTGCGCAGGAAAACGCGGCCCAGCTCATCAACCAGCACCTCGCGCACCCGCGCCGCCTGGCCGTCATGGCCCGTCACGGTGCCATCGGGCGCCACTCGCCAGACCCAGGGCGCGACCTCCAGTTCCACGAACACGCGCTGCGGCCCGTTCTGGAAAAACCATTGCCCCGCCTCGTCGGCCGCGTAGTTGCGCTGAATGAAGTCAACCAGTTTTTCCAGCCGCACCAAAGCACCCTTGGCACCCGGCGCACCGCTGGCAAAGGCGCCCGCCGCCTGGGCCAGTTCGTCGCGCAGCCACCAGTTGCCGCGCGCGTCCAGCCCCAGCCAGCCATAGGCATGCGGCACGTTCGGCCATTTGGCCATGGCCTGTTTCACGATGTCATCCATGCGGGGGCATTATGCGAGCCGCGCCGGTACCGGCATGCGCCAGCAACCAGCCACCCACCGCGCGCGGCAGCCAGAACACGTGGCCCGGCGCGTGCCCCTGGCAGAAGCCCACGTGGCCCCCTCCGCCGGGCTGCCACAACGTCACGTGTCGGCCCACTTCGCCCACGCACGGCAGCGAAGCAGCGGGCACGAACGGATCATTGCGCGCATTCAGCGCCAGCGCGGGCACGCGGATGTTGGCCAGAACGGGTTTGGCGGAGGCGCGGCGATAGTAATCGCTGGCACTGGCAAAACCGTGCAGCGGCGCGGTGAACACCTCGTCGAAGGCGACCAGATCGCGCGCCGCGGTCAGCCGCGCGGCGTCGAACAGACCGGCATGCTGCGCCAGCTTGGCGCGCGCCTTGGCTTTCAAGGTGCGCATGAACATGCGCGTGTACACCTGCCGGTTGAATCCGCGCCCGATGGAAAGCGCCCCCGCCGCCAGATCGAGCGGCGAGCACACCGCCGCCACCGCCCCCACCACGGTGGCGGCCGATGTCCCCGCCTCGCCCGCCCAGCGCAGCAGCACGTTGCCACCCAGTGACACCCCCACCACCAGCAGCGGCCCGCCGCCGCGCGCGGCCTGCTCGGCCCTAAAGCGCGCAAGCAGCCAGCCGACCTCCGTGAAGTCACCCGAGTGGTAGGCGCGCGGCGCACAGTTCAGCTCGCCCGAACAACCACGGAAGTGCGGCACGGCAAACCGCAGGCCATGCTCGCGCGCCCAGCCCGCGAAAGCCTCTGCATAGTGGCTGCGCGACGATCCCTCCAGCCCATGGAACAGCACCACCAGTGGCGCATTGGCGGCGGGCCGATACCCGGGGCCAGGGCCCAGCCAGTCGACGTCGATGAAATCGCCATCGGGCGTGTCCCAGCGCTCTCGCCTGTAGGCGATGCGGAGGCCGCACACCCGGCGCGCATACAGCGCTGGCCAGATGGTTTGCGCATGTCCGCCGGGCAGCCATGAGGGTTGTTGGTAAGTAGTCACTTCCAACCTGGCAATGGCAGTTGGGCGCTCGCCATCATTGGGTAACCCGCATGAAGTCTGGATGTCACGGCTCCGATCACGTTCAACCTAGAAACGGCAGTTGGACGCGCCCGAGCGTGCCGTGATGGGCGTGCCAGGCAAGGCGCGAGGACGCGGCAGGCTCGTGCCTGCGAGGACGAGCAACGCCGCATGGCGCGGCCAGCGCGGTGTGATCGGGTGCATAGCGCCCTCACCCAACAGGTGAACGTGATCGAAGCCATGAAAGTCAGCGTTCATGCGGGTTGCCCAATGATGGCGAGCGGTCAACTGCCGTTTCTAGGTTCATCCATTGGGTGAGCGCGCTATGCACCTGATCGCACCCAACTGCTTTTTCTATCGAGGTTTTCAAAAATGACTACAGCGCGGACTATCAGAAAGAAGTCTCCCTCTCCCTCTGGGAGAGGGTTGGGGTGAGGGCAAGTGGCGTGTCATGAATTACGAAACTCTCAATAGGTTCAATGCAGCACTTGCCCCGATTGCGTCGCCTCGGCCGCCTCGTTCTGACCCGAACTGGCGTGGTGCGCCACCAGCCGCCAGCCCTGGGCCGTCTTGAAATACACGTTGGTGGCCACGAGCCAGACCTGCCGCGTGCTCTCGTTGGTCACCAGATCCACCCTCTCCAGCACGTTGTGCACGGCGCTGCCGAGCGACTCGACCTTGCGCAGCCGCTCCGGGCGGGCATACACGGTGCCACCCGCGAACAGATTCGTGAACCCCGAGCGGATCGCCGTCGCGCCCACCAGGCGCGGGTTGCCGGGAAGCACGCACACGATGTCGTCCTCGTCGGCCCAGCAGGCCATCATTTGCTCGATGTCGCTGGTCTGCAACGCTTCGTAGAAAGCCGCTTCAACGTCGTCGGCGGAGCCGCCGTGCTGGACGGCGCGGTAACGTGGTTTGGACATGGGGCGCGAACACACGATGATGACTACGGCCCGCATTGTGCCGCGCCACCATGTGAGAGGCTGTCCTCAAACTCCTCGCGGGAAGCCGAAAAGCGCAAAACGGGCTGTCCGCCTACAGTTCCGCGCGTGATTCCATGCTAACTTCCGCGCCTGTTTGAACCCACTGTCTGTCTCTGGAGGAATCCCATGAAAAGCTGGTTGCTCAAGATCGGTGCCGTGCTGGCGCTGGCCGCATCGCTCACTGGCTGCGGCTACAACGACTTCCAACGGCTGGACGAACAAACAAAGTCCGCCTGGAGCGAAGTGGTCAACCAGTACCAGCGCCGGGCCGACCTGATCGACAACCTGGTCAGCACCGTCAAGGGCGAGGTCAACTTCGAGCAGGAAACGCTGACCAGGGTGATCGAGGCGCGCGCCAAGGCCACCAGCATCCAGGTGACGCCCGAGACGCTGAACAACCCGCAGGCGTTCCAGCAGTTCCAGGCCGCGCAGGGCGAGCTGTCCAGCGCGCTGAGCCGCCTGATGGTGACGGTGGAGCGCTACCCCGACCTGAAGGCCAACAAGGCGTTCTCCGAATTGCGCGTGGCGCTGGAGGGCACCGAGAACCGCATCGCCGTGGCGCGCAACCGCTACATCCAGGCCGTGCAGGACTACAACGTGCTGGCACGCAGCTTCCCGACCAACCTGACGGGCATGGTGTTCGGCTACAAGGCCAAGGAGAACTTCAGCGTCGCCAACGAGGCCGCCATCTCCACCGCGCCGCGCGTGGACTTCGGCAACGACCCGGCTCCAGCGGCCCCTCGTTGAAGCGTTGAAACTCAGGTAAAAAGTGCCTTTGGCGACCGTCTTTCGTGCGCTGATAGCTATCTTCTTGATAGCTATCACGGCGCTGGCGGCGCAAGCCCAGCAACTGGCGCCCGTGCCGCCGCTGACGGCACGGGTGATCGACACCTCGGGCACCCTGGGCGAGGCGCAAAAGGCGGAGCTGGAAGGCAAGCTGGCGGCGCTGGAGCAGGAAAAAGGCGCCCAGGTGGTGGTGCTGATGGTGCCCACCACGGCGCCGGAAGACATTGCCGCCTTCGCCAACCGCGTTGGCAACACGTGGAAGATTGGCCGCAAGGACGTGGGCGACGGCCTGATCCTGCTGGTGGCGGTGCAGGACCGGCGCGTGCGCATCGAAGTGGCGAAAACACTGGAAGGCGCGGTACCCGACATCGCCGCCAGCCACATCATCAACGACGCCATCACGCCGCATTTTCGCAACGGCGACTATGCCGGCGGCCTGAACGCGGGGGTTGACCGCGTTGCCGCGCTGGTGCGTGGCGAGGCGCTGCCGCCGGTCGCCGCGCCGGGCAGCCGCACGGGTGGCTCGGGCGCCCAACTGGGCTTTGGCCTGTTCGAGCTCGCCATCCTGATCTTCGTTGCCGTGCCGATCATCAACGCGGTGGCGCGGGGCTTTCTGGGCCGCAAGCTGGGCGCCCTGGCCACCGGCGCCGGCGTGGGCGGCGTGGCGTTCATGATCACCGCCAGCATCGCCCTGGCGGTGATCGCGGGCGTGGTGGCACTGATCTACGCGCTCTTCAGCAGCGTCGTGTCCGCACTGCCACAGGCACGGCCCCGCACCCACACGGGCGGCTGGGGCGGCCCGGTGATCATGCCGCCGTCCAGCGGCGACTGGGGCGGTGGCGGTGGTTTTGGTGGCGGATTTGGCGGCGGCTTCGGCTCCGGCGGTGGCGGCGACTTTGGTGGCGGCGGCGCCAGCGGGGGATGGTGAGAGCATGTTCAAGACCATCGCCCGCCTGATCCGCCACCGCTGGCTTGATCACACCGACGCCGCGCGCGCCATTCCCCCGCCGCTGGCCGATCAACTGCGCCGCCGGGTGGCCGCCAGCGAACAGCGCCACACGGGCGAGGTGCGCATCTGCGTCGAAGGCGGATTGCCCACCAGCTACCTGTGGCGGCATCTGCGCGACCGCATTCCCATGAAGGAGATCGTGCGGCAGCGGGCGCTGATGCAATTTTCCAAACTGCACGTCTGGGACACCGCACACAACAACGGCGTGCTGATCTATCTGCTGCTGGCCGAGCACGCCATCGAACTGGTGGCCGACCGCGGCCTGAACGCGCACATCAAGCCCGAGACATGGCAAGCCATGGTGACACGGCTGGGCGAGGCGCTGCATGAAGACCGATTCGAGGATGGGCTGACCCAGGCCCTTGAAGAAGTTTCCGCCGTGCTGGTGGCGCATTTCCCGGAGTCACCAGAGTTGTCGCGGGACGAACCCAACCAATTGCCCGACGAGCCGGTTCTGCGCTGATTTTGGACAGGGTGTTCCGCGCAGGCTACGCGCCGCGCGGCAGTGACTTACTCGCGGTGGTGGACGCTGAAGGCGGCACGGGCTTGCCTTGCTGCGCCGCCAGTTGGTCGAGAAGACGCTTGTTGACGCCGTGCGCGGCGTCCAGTTCCTGCTGCAGGGCCTTGCTGACCTGGGCAAAGGTCATCAGCTTGCGGTTGGTCTCGCGCAAATGGTCGGCGATGCGCTTGGACATGGCCAGCAACAGGCGCGCCGCGACCGCCGGCTTCTGCTCCATCAACCGCGTCAGAGCCTCGCGCGTCAGCACCGCCAGCGCCAGATCGGTGGCCGCCACGCAGGTCGCGGAACGGCGGCCGCCGTCGATGATGCCCATGTCGCCAATCAGGCTGCCCGGCCCCAGCACCGACACCACCATGCTGTCGTGCGCGGCGGCGATGGCGTTTTCCACCGTCACTTCGCCATGCAGCACCAGCGCCATGAAGTCGTTGCGGCTGGACTCGCCCTCGCGGATGATGACCTGGCCGGCCTTGGCGCGTTCTGGCCGCATGTAGCCAACCACCTCGCGGGCGTCCGCGGCGCTCAGTTCCACCAGCGCGCCGGACGTGATCAGCAACGCTGCCGCCTTGACCTGGACGTTTTCGCCCGTCTTCGACTTCGCTAGGAACATGGCACGAATTTTAGGCAGAAGTCAGGGCGACACCCAAGGCACAAATCGTCAAAAAAACAGGCCCGCTTCAAGCGGGCCTGCAAAATCGCCACCTTTCGTGGCTTGTCAGCGTTTTTGACGGTACTTGCGCAGGGCGGCGATCTGGGCCGCCAGAATGGCCAGCTCGGACGTGGCGCGGGCCATGTCGATCTCGCTCTTGGCGTTCTTGAGCGCTTCCTCGGCCTGCTTGCGCGCATCGGCGGCCTTGGCTTCGTCCAGATCCTTGCCACGAATGGCGGTGTCGGACAGCACGGTCACCAAGTTGGGCTGCACTTCCAGAATGCCGCCAGCCACGAAAACGAATTCCTCTTCGCCATTGGGCTTGGCGATGCGCACCGAGCCCGGCTTGATGCGCGTGATCAAAGGCGTGTGGCGCGGGTAGATGCCCAGTTCGCCGGCCTCACCGGGCAGTGCCACGAACGTGGCCTCGCCCGAGAAGATCGACTCCTCGGCGCTGACCACGTCGACATGAATGGTATTGGCCATGCTTTTCTCCTGGTTGAACGTTGAGCGTTGAGCGCTGGGCGTGAACCAGTCACGCCTTCACGCTCAGCGCCGAACGCCGAACGCCGAACCCTGGGTTCAGACTTTCTTGGCCTTCTCGATCGCCTCGTCGATGGTGCCGACCATGTAGAACGCCTGCTCGGGCATGTGGTCGCACTCGCCATTGACGATCATCTTGAAGCCGTTGATCGTGTCCTTGAGCGACACGTACTTGCCCGGCGAGCCGGTGAACACCTCGGCCACGTGGAACGGCTGGCTCAGGAAACGCTGGATCTTGCGCGCGCGCGCCACGGCCAGCTTGTCCTCGGGGCTGAGTTCGTCCATGCCCAGAATGGCGATGATGTCGCGCAGCTCCTTGTAGCGCTGCAGCGTGCCCTGCACCTGGCGGGCCACGCCGTAGTGCTCCTCGCCCACCACCAGCGGGTCGAGCTGGCGGCTGGTGGAGTCCAGCGGGTCGACGGCGGGGTAGATGCCCAGCGCGGCGATGTCACGCGACAGCACCACGGTGGAGTCCAGGTGGGCGAAAGTGGTGGCGGGCGACGGGTCGGTCAAGTCGTCGGCAGGCACGTACACGGCCTGGATCGAGGTGATGGAGCCCACCTTGGTGGAGGTGATGCGCTCTTGCAGACGGCCCATTTCCTCGGCCAGCGTCGGCTGGTAGCCCACGGCGGAAGGCATGCGGCCCAGCAGGGCGGACACTTCGGTGCCGGCCAGCGTGTAGCGGTAGATGTTGTCGACGAAGAACAGCACGTCGCGGCCTTCGTCGCGGAACGATTCGGCGATGGTCAGACCCGTCAGCGCCACGCGCAGGCGGTTGCCGGGCGGCTCGTTCATCTGGCCGTACACCATGGCCACTTTCGACTCGCCCAGGTTCT
>JAUNUR010000124.1 GCA_030538085.1 Pseudomonadota bacterium
TGGCACGCCCATCACGGCACGCTCGGGCGCATCCAACTGCCGTTTCTAGGTTCAAAAAAGCCACTTTTTGACATGAAGGATCACAAGCCATGACCATGGTGAAAACCGTTCTCTCACATCCGGGCGTCATCTCCCGGCGCACGTTGTTGACCACGGTGGGCGCGGCGGGCGTGGGCAGTCTGCTGCCCGGCATGGCCTGGGCTCAGCCGGCGGAAGTGGCGGCCATGGGCACCGTGATCAAGTTCCGTTACCTGGCCCAGCGCTTCGCCAAGGCGTATTGCTGCGGCCTGCTGGAAGTAGACCCGGCGCGCACCGAGCAGGTGATGACGGCCACGCGGCAATCACTGGCGCGCTACACCGGCGATCTGGCGCCGCTGGCGGCCACCAGCAGTGCCCGCGCCCAGCTGGAACAGGCGCTGCGGCTGACGCGCAATCTGGAAACCCCGGCCGTCAAGCCCGCCACGCCAGCAGCCGCGCAAGCCGTGTCGCAGCATGCCGACAGCGTGGTGGACGCCGCCAGCGCCGCCGCGGTCGCGCTGGAAAAGGCCATCGCCCGCCCCGGAGCCAAGCTGCTGAACGTGTCGGGCACGCAGCGCTTCAGGTCGCAACGCATGGCGAAGAACTATTTCTTGCAGACGGCGGGGATCAGCGCCGCCGCCGCCGGCACGATGCTGAAGTCCGACGCCGAAGCCTTCCGCGAAGGCATGGAAACGCTGAAGGCGGCTCCGCTGACGACCCCCGCGATCCGCGCCGAGCTGGACCTGGCCCAGGCCCAGTGGCTGATGTTCGAAGCCGCGCTGAGCCGGCAAGCCGACAAGGTGGCATCGCGCAACATCCTCACCACCAGCGAGCGCCTGATGGAAGTGATGGACAAGCTCACCACGCTGTACGAGGACGCCCTGCGCGCCGTGGCTTGAGGGATCAGAAGCTGCCCTCTCAGATCGCCTTGGCGGCGTGTAAGCGCGCCACGCTGGCGGCGTCACGCCCCAACTCGCGCAGGATCGCCTCGGTGTGCTCGCCGACGCGCGGAACGGCGTCCATGCGGTAATCGAACGCGCTGTTGCGCCCTGGCGGCAGCAGCGCGGGCACATCGCCGGCGGGCGAGCCAACATCGCGCCAGCGCTCGCGCGCCTTCAGTTGCGGGTGCGCCCACAGGCCCGCCATGTCGTTCATGCGCGCGTTGGCGATCTGCGCCTCGTCCAGGCGCGCCTCGACCTCGGCCGTGCTCAGCTTGGCGAAGGCCTCGACAAGCAGCGCGCGCAGGGCGTCGCGGTTGGCGTTGCGCCTGGCGTTGGCGTTGAAGCGCTCGTCGGTGGCCAGCGCCGGGTTCTGCAGCACTACGTCGCAGAAGGTTTTCCACTCGCGCTCGTTCTGCAAACCCAGCATCACATGTCCGCCATCACCGGCCGGGAACGGCCCATAGGGGTAGATGCTGGCGTGCGCGGCGCCGGTGCGCGGCGGCGGTGTGGCGCCTTCGAAGGCGTAGTACATCGGGTAGCCCATCCACTCGCCCAGCGCCTCCAGCATCGACACGTCGATGTGGCTGCCCTCGCCCGTCTTCTGCCGCAGCAGCAGCGCCGACAGGATGCTGGTGAAGGCGTACATGCCGGCGGCGATGTCGGCCATCGAGTTGCCGGCCTTCGACGGCGTGTCGGGTGTGCCGGTGATGGACAGGAAGCCCGCCTCGCTCTGGATCAGCAGGTCATACGCTTTCTTGTCGCGGTACGGGCCGTTGTCGCCGTAGCCGGAGATGTCGCAGACGATGAGCTTGGGATGCCTTTCATGCAGCGCATCGAAAGACAGGCCCATGCGCGCCGCGGCACCCGGGGCCAGGTTCTGTAGCAGCACGTCGGCGTCCCTCAGCAGATCCATCAGCACGGCCAGCGCGTCGGGGTGCTTCAAGTCGAGCGTCAGGCTTTCCTTGCTGCGGTTGGTCCAGACGAAGTGCGATGCCTCGCCCCTCACGCGGGTGTCGTAGACGCGAGCGAAGTCGCCCACGCCGGGGCGCTCGACCTTGATGACGCGCGCGCCCAGGTCGGCCAGCTGGCGGCTGGCGAAGGGGGCGGCGATGGCATGCTCGAGCGAGATGACGGTGATGCCGTCAAGAGGTCTGATGCGTTGTGTCATGTCGTTGGATTCCAAGGGCCGCGGAGTAGGCCATGCCAGCGAACGCCGTCGGCCGACCTGCGCCGACGACTGGCGTTGTCCCCCCTCCCAGCGGAGAGGGGGGAAGGCGCGAAGCGACTCAGGAGGGTGTTCACTCAGAACGAACGCGGCAAGCCCAGGATGTGCTCCGCCACGTAGCTGAAGATCATGTTGGTCGAGATCGGCGCCACCTGGTACAGACGCGTCTCCCTGAACTTGCGCTCCACGTCGTATTCGCACGCAAAGCCGAAGCCACCGTGCGTCTGCAGGCACACGTTGGCCGCCTTCCACGACGCCATGGCCGCCAGGTGCTTGGCCATGTTGGCTGCCGAGCCGGCGTTCTGATGCGCGTCGATCTTTTCGCACGCCTTCCAGCGCATCAGGTTGGCCGCCTCCACCTCGATGAAGGCCTCGGCAATCGGGAACTGCACGCCCTGGTTCTGCCCGATGGGGCGGCCGAACACCACGCGCTCGCTCGCATACTTGCGCGCGCGATCGATGAACCAGTAGCCATCACCGATGCACTCGGCCGCGATCAGCGTGCGCTCGGCGTTCAGGCCGTCCAGCAGGGTCTTGAAGCCCTTGCCTTCAGGGCCCAGCAGGTTCTCCTCGGGAATCTCCAGGTTGTCGAAGAACAGCTCGTTGGTCTCGTGGTTCACCATGTTCAGGATGGGCTGCACCGTCAGGCCCTTGCCGATGGTGCTCTTCAGGTCGATCAGGAAACAGCTCAGCCCTTCGGAGCGCTTGGTCACCTCAGCCAGCGGCGTGGTGCGCGCCAGCAAAATCATCATGTCGCTGTGCTGGATGCGGCTGATCCACACCTTCTGGCCGTTGATGACCCAGCGGCCGTCCTTCTTCACCGCGCTGGTCTTGAGCTTGGTGGTGTCGCTGCCGGTGGTCGGCTCGGTCACGCCCATCGACTGGATGCGCATCTCGCCGCTGGCGATTTTGGGCAGGTATTTTGCTTTTTGCTCCTCGCTGCCGCTGCGCACGATGGCGTTCATCACGTACATCTGGCCGTGGCAGGCGCCACTGTTGCCGCCGCTGCGGTTGATCTCTTCCATGATCACCGAAGCCTCGGCCATCGACAGGCCAGCGCCGCCGTACTCCTCGGGAATCAGCGCCGCCATCCAGCCGGCCTCGGTCAGCGCCTGCACGAACTCCTCGGGATAGCCGCGCGCCTCGTCCACCTTGCGGTGGTACTCGTCGGGGAACTGCGCGCACAGCGCACGCACGGCGTCGCGGATGTCGGGGAATTGGTCGTCGCTGATGGTTTTCATGGGAAGATTCCGATCGCTATTGAAACAGGAGCTACTCACGCTTGATGAGCAAGCGCTGGAGCGTGATTTCTCTTGATTATCAAGAAGTCTCAGATACGGCTTGTGGGAGCGGCCTTGGCCGCGATG